>JAHJBR010000053.1 GCA_018813445.1 Microcaldota archaeon
TGGTCAAACAATGGCGTTTGTCTAGACCAGATAGAATTCAAAGTTGGATCAGGACAAACCACTCTGCCCCCAACACGCACAGGTTTTTTCCCATTAACACACCTAGAAGATCCACAAAGATAAGCTATTCTGAACCCGTTGCTGATTTTTGTTGCACCAGGACAAATACTCATTTAAGAACCAACTCGGTTTCTTTCCTTGAGAAATCCATATGCATTACATTAAACAGAGTATATTATAAGCTAATGATAAATTAGAAACTAATTGTCTATCCCTTAACAAATTCACATGAAATCCGCAAGTCCAGTCTGCTTCACTTTTTCATCCTCAAAGATGCTTGCAATCTCCTTTTCAATAAGTAATATCCTTTGCTTGAGATAAGCAGGAAGTCCATACTCGTCCACCATTGCCAAAGATATTTTCAGATATTTTTCAATCCCACCCTTATTTATATTAAGCAAAAGATTCCCTCTACATTTAATGCATTTACCTGAAAGAGGAGGCCTTCTATACCCATAATTACAATCCGTGCATCTAAATGTTTGCCTTGAGAATGCTCTAAGATTTCCATACAAATCAGGAATAAAATGACTTAGAATCAATCGTTCTGCAACATCCTTCACATCCACGGCAAGAAGCCGTTTTTCCAGATTGAACTGCAACCTTACCTTCTCAGGAATAGAATCCAAACTAAGATATGCAGTTTTGAGTGGCCCATCACTTATATTGGAATTCATATGTGTGAGCCCCATCTGCTCATACTGTTCTGGTTTCCCAAGCACATTCTTCACTATTTTTATTTTAACTGAATTCGCAGGAGAGAACTTTTCCGCTGCTCTATAAAATTCCAAAGGATAATAGCTAACCAATTCCACATTATGCGCTTCATCATCTATCTCCTGCGGATCTATCACTGTTGAAAGCGTAATTGGTGCATCCATGGTCCCTCCACGTGTGTCTGAAAGATAATGCCTTGAGAAATTCAGCAATGCATCCATCAAAAGCATAACTGCGTCCTCGTCTCCATCGCAGTTCCTTCTTTTTGCTGCATGGAAGAACGGATGCCCGAATCCCACATTGGCTTCGTTGAATCCAATCAGGCGCACAAGCACACCACTACTCGTGTGCGGTGAAAGCCCAAGGAAAAGATGCCCTATAAGCGCATCCCTATTTTTTGCATTATAATATGGCTGCATGCTGTAAAGTCCAACAAGCAAGTCATCAATGAATTTTGCAACATTGATAAAATAATCTGCCCCATGGTCTGAAACCACTATGTCTTGGGGCTTAAGCAACAATATCTGATCCTTGTTTTTCAATTCATTGCCTAGATAATCTTCTTTATATCCCATTTCTTTAAGTTTTTCCACGCTTGTTCCAATCTCATTTGGTTTGAAATGAGTAAGTGGAACATCTGTTGCATCAAACCTGCTTGTCCCATCCCTGAATACATAAACTCCATGCCTTGCCCGATACACTCCTTTTTCCAATCTTTCAGGTATTTTCTCAGAACTTGAGAGTCCTTTAACTCCTTTGATATCTTCAGGCATTGCCCCGCATTTTTTCCTAAGTGCATTTATCAAATCATTAATTTTAACTGCCCGCTGCTCGTGGGAGCTGGTAGGTTTTCCACAATGCTCCTTTTCCATAGTATATCTTTTGCATTCCTGGCAAACCATTTGTCTTACAGTCATGGTCCCACAAAGCTCACATTTTCTATACGGAGCAACAGTATGACAATTGGGACAAATGAATCTAGCAAGATCCAGATATACTGTTCCTCCTGCATTCTCCCTTGCCCCCTTGTATGCTTTCATAAGACTTCTATTTTTCGGAGATCCAGATGGAAATAGAACATTAACATTCCCATCCATTGCTCTTTCACGTGCTTTTTCAGGTCGCCCCATCCTCGCCCCCACATAAACTGGAGCCTTTGCTTTGATTTGAATTTCTGCAGTAAGATTCACTAGTTGAAGCCCTTTCATTCCATCATTATACTTGCTCATAAATGTTCCTAGGCTGAGCGTTTCCCCATCCAAAAGTCCGAGAGTAGAAAGCAATGCATAACCATCATCTCCTGAAAGGAATACCCGTTCATCAGCAACCCTATGCTCAACTCCAAGAAGCTCAAGAATTTCCTTTTCCTTGGAATTTTTTAAAGAAAATTCCCTCAATACTTCTTCTTCAAATCTTAATGAACCTTGTACAAGCCATTCTGCGAGCTCCTTTATTTGTTCAGAATCAACGTCATGCCAAAAATACACAAGTTTAGGATGCAAAGGGATCCCATTTGCTCTTGAGAATTCAAATGAATCGGCAGCATCCTTTATTTCCTTAGGTTGCACATTCACTGCTCTACATTCTTCAGCCCACCATTCTTCGCACCACCCACTTGGAATAAGCGGATGTCCAGATTTAAGGAAATCACCATATGTAACCAACATATCTCCAAGAAAAAGAACCTTTTCCACATCTGGTTTTAGTTTTCTTGCTTGTTCAGCACTGTTTACTTTTAGTACGCTTCCATCCTTCATCTTTACTAAAGGAGGCTCTATTGCATCACATCCTGAAAGTATTGCGCCTTTCCCAGGCCTTTCGATTTTCACATGTGTTCCAACAGCAACAAAATCATCAAGTAAAACCATGGTTGCAGGGTGAATGTTCTTAGCCATTATACTGTTGTTTCTGCTTTTTCCATATCTAATTCTGAATCCTCCTTTTGTAGATGGATATGCAAAGACTGGCCGTCCTGCAACAAGCCCTTCTAAATAAGTCCAATCAGGTTTTACTTCAACAATAGTTTCTCTTCTTTTTATCTTGATTAATTTTTCAAGCCAGTCCCACCCTAATCCGAACTTCTTTGCATAGGAATATACTTTCGCTGCCTTTTGTGCAATCCCCTCACAAATAACAAGAGGAACTCCACCCCTTATTCTATTGCTTTCCATCCTTGGTAAATCCCTGTGCACAGAAACCTCGAAATCTTCTGTAGGTTCGCCATGTATACATACCGGACAGTTTTTCACTATCCATTTCACATCTTCATCTGGTGGTTTATACTGAAGATGCGCAGAACGCGATTCATAGATATTCACTTCTTCTGCATATCTTTCTATTTCACTGTCTGTTGCCCTGAAATCTCCTATTTTCGCAGCTCTTCTTGCATAGTCCGCAAGCGCAACCGCAAGCGCAGCAACAGTTCCACCTGCGCTCCTTATTGGGCCTGTAAAATATACTGCCACGAAACTGCTTCCATCAGGGTTGCTGCTTATTTTTACTCTAGATATTCCTTCAGTTGGAGCAACAAGAACCCCTTCTGTAAGCACGCTTACGCTTGTTCTTACTGCTTGTTCAATTAGCTGTTCTGTAGTTCCTTTGCAAATCTCGCCTCCAGCTATTTTCGCTGCAAGATTGAAAGCGATTTCTTCCCTAACCATTCCTCCAGCTTCCAAATCCCGGATTATTTTAGCTATTCCAGGAGGACCTACAAGAGCCTCGACCCTTGAAGCAACGTCTTTTGCAATTTTTATCTCAACATCATCCGAAGGATCAAATCCTTTTTTTCTTGCTTCGCTTGCAACTCCATAGGCGTTATTCAGTCCTTCCTTTAACGAATCCAAATATTTCTGATATTCTTCGCTTGCCGCCAAA
>JAHJBR010000054.1 GCA_018813445.1 Microcaldota archaeon
ACAACCACAACTTCATTTTGTAGGGCACTTACAAACGGTGTAGTTCTAAGCGGCTCGGATACAAGGAAATTCACCCTGAGTATTTTGCAGACGCTGATTGATGCCAAAGCACCTTTAGTAACAGATGGCCATATAGAATGCGGTTGGTTGGGTGGAAAAGTTATCGCGCCTAGAAAAAAGGATTTGGTTTTTCCGGCATTGTGCCAAATAGCTCCAAAAATAAGCACTCTTATCACTCCGGAATTCGATAAGGCTTATTCGGATTATGTTTCTACAAGACAGCAGATTATGCGGGCCGTTTACGGATTAATAAGGGAAGAAATTGCAAAAAGACAAGGAGGAAACGGAAAAAAGAAAAACATTGAAAGGGCCCCCCTAAATGAAAGCATAAAACTTATTGTTGACCACCTCTTACGAAAAATGGATGATTTGTGGGGCGTCACAGTGCTCAGCGTTGAAGAGATTGGGGAAACTAAACTGAATGAGACGCAAGGCAAACGCAGCTTGGAATTGGAAAAGGCAATTATGCGTAGTATAAATGATCCTAAAATAGAAAAAAAATCAAGGGAACGCATGTACTTAGAATGCCAAGCGCTTTTGCCCATAGTTAATAGAATAATCCATGAATTCATGAGGCGATTCTTTTCTGAATTTTTCAATGGCCAATACGATTTCAGAAATGTGTCTGGCAGGACAATGTCTCCCGCTGCCAAAGGAACTGAAATCATTGGTGCTGCATTCGGACTCAACCCGCAATTCTACAGAAGAATAGCGCTTGGATATCGTGAAAGAATGAAAAATGCAAGTATCAAGGGCCTTGAAAAGTTCTTCCCTGCAGACAATATAGAAATTCTAGGAATCAGATCCGAATTGGAAAAGCAGCTTCTCTCAAGATTCAAGAATGACCTCTATAAAGGCACGCTTGACAGGTATTACGGATGCAAAGAAGGAACTCTTGAAAATATGTTTAAAACATATTATGAATTAGAAGGTATTCTGTTGATAGACCATTTATACAGCACATTCCTTTTGGATATAATCAGGGCGAAAATGGGAAGCCAGATTGGAAAGCAGCTCGGAACCAAAGCAGAAAGGGCCGAATTGGACAGAACAGATATGCAGGAAAGAAAAATTATGGAGAAAGCTATTCAAACTATAAGCACTCCTGCATTCTTATGTGCAGCAGATGAAGCGCTTGGTTTTGTTGCAAGCGATCCAATCTATGCTGGATGGATAAGTCCTATGGGAGCCATAAGGCAATTTTCACCTGCAGTTGCAAATGGAATAGAAATGGGCTTAGTCGCAGATGATAGTATTGTATTTGGGCTTTTAAGAGAGATGGAGATGCACAATGTGATTCATATCTATCCAAGAGCAAATGAACGAATCAGCAGTCCTTTTTCACATGTAGTTGAACTAGGCATTGTAAACATTCCAAAAACTCTATTCAAAATTTAATCAGAATCTTGGAAAATTCAGCTTCGGCCTTATGATAAATGTTTTGATTTTTGCATTTTCTCCTGCAATACTATCGTTTTCACTATCTCCATACAACACTGCTTCCGGAGCTTTGATTTGGAAATGCTCTAATATTTTGAATATCCCTTCTGGGTTCGGTTTTGTTTTTTCAACATCATCCCTGCCAACTATGAAATCAAAATATTTCAAAAGCTCTGCTTTTTCCAACGCCTTTTGTATTGTATCATGGCAATTGTTTGAAAAAATAGCAAGCTTCAACTCCTTTTCCTTCAACTCTTTCACATATCCTTCTGCAATTGGATAACGCTCCACGCCTTTTTCTTCCAAAGCAGAAAGTTCATGTTTTTTCCAAATTGCATCCACTTCTTCCTTGGTTTTTTCATCAGTTGAAAGTTTCTCGGAAATAGGAATTATCCATTCTTTTGCATCAAATACAGCTTGTTTTTCCTTTCCATATGCAATTACTGCTTGCCTTGCATTCTCCCAATCAACCAAAAGCCGGAGAAGCGTTTCGTCCAAATCAAAAATAACTACTTTAATCATATCAAACCACCCAATATCTGCAATCCCAAATACGCAAGAAGAATAAAGCGCAAAGTTTTTCCTAAAACAACTGCAAAAATAAATCTCCAAATAGAAATATTAAGCACACCTGCTGCAACACCTGCAATATCAAAAACAGGATTTGGAACAAACGCAACTAAAAAAAGCACAGGGATATCTGCTTTCTTTATCCATTCCTTGTGCTTGTTGAATATTGTTGATTTATCAGCACCGATTATGTAATTGCCGCCTCTCCCTGCAAGATATCCTGATAGCTCACCTATACCTGAACCAACTCCTGCGCAAATCCCGAGTAATAAGGGATTAAGTGTGCCTGCAAGGGAAAAAACCAATATCCAAGATGGCACTGGGAGAAATATTGTTGCAGAAGCAACAACTGAAAAAAAGAAAACCCCCAGATAGCCCATTGGGGCAAAATTATCTGCGATCCATGGACTTAGGAAAAATGCAGTTATGCATAATATGGTAGCCAGGGATATCTGAATCAATCCCTTGAATCTTTTAAGCATACTTAAATATTGCTGAATAACTAATAAAGACTTAGCGTTTTTTCTTTGCTTTTTTCAATTTTACTTTAAGTACACCGTTCGCGTATCTGACCTTATATTTTTTTGGATCAACCCGGGCTGGAAGAGACATCATTCTTTGAAAGCGTCTGTATGTGCTCTCATTGTAATAATATCCTTTTTTCTTCTCTTCTTTTTCATATTTCATTTCTCCAATTATAGTTATTGAGTCTGCTTTTACAACTATTTTTATGTCCTTTCTGCGCATTCTTGGAATCTTTGCAACTACATCTATTTCTTTTTCTCTTTCATTTATTTCAATTAACGCGCTTTTTTGTACAGCCAATTTTCCAAAAGGTTCAAAAAACCCCATGAGATCACCTAAAATAATAATCAGGAAACATATATATGATTACTTCATGTCATAAAAGTTTAAGCTTACCCACTATATTATCTATTTCTTTCTCATCTGCAGGCCCAATTGCAAAACATGTAGCAGAGCCGCTTTTTATTTGAGTTAGGCCAGCATCACGTATAATCTCAACTGGCAAACCAGCGTCCTTTGCCTGCTGAAAATATTGGAAAAGCTCTTTTTCCCCAGTTACCTTAAGTACAACTTTCTTCATTCCTTCTTCTATCCATTTTTCCGCAGATTCCGGGTCTGTGCGTTCTGTTTTCAAATATGCAGAAATAGAGGCGTGTGCACACTGGGCTGCAGTTTTTCCCTTGCCCATTTCCAAATCAGTTCGAACCACTATGGCTTGCTTGAGCTCTGATTCCTTTATCCTTAATTTACTAAGAATGTCCATAAGAGTTAAATGAATATACAGGTAATTTAAGCCTATGCTTGAAAAAATCAGGGAAGCCGCAGAACACATAAAGGAAATGAACCTCAAAATGAGAGAAAAGGCAGTGCAACTGCGCTCTTCCAATGCTTCTTTTGTGGATGCGCTTGAAAAAGACCTAATAAATACATTAAAAGATGAAAAAATAAACGGAAGTTTGGCTGCAGTAGACGGCGGGCTTTTGGCACAGGAGATGCATGGCACAGATATTGTGATTGCACGGGCAACCGCTGCTGTTTTCGAATATGAAGAATCAAAACTAGTTAAACATGAGTATTTCCCAAACGCATTTCCTGAACCAGAATACGATATAAAGATAGGGTTTGATGAACGTGAGATAATGGCCTTTAGATCCCTGTTCAGGTTAAAAAAAGAAATAGAATGCGCAATTTCAGTCTTGGAAAAGAAAAGCCCTGAATGTTTAATGATGGATGGTTCGCTTCTCCCTCTCACTGCAGATAAACCTCTAGAAGGAAGCGACGTATTTTATGATTATCAAAAAACTATAGGTTTATACAAGAAACTCTATTCACTTGCAGAAGAGAAAAAATGCCTTCTTCTTGGAGTAATCAAGGACAGCAGAAGCAAAAGATTTGTAGATATCGTAAGAAACACTGTGGACATACATTCTTCAGACACTTTCTTTTTGAACAATCTTCTCAGTGCAGGAGAAAGAACATTCTCATTCAAATACACAGCTGATGTAAAAAAGCACCCTATTACAAGAGACTTCGGAGCTGATGCAGAAAAAATCCATGCGGTTTATGTAAAGGCAGTGGATGATGATGTTCCACTAAGAGTGGAATTGCTTGGACAGGAAATAGACAAAGCCGCTTCCCTAATTTATTCTCTTTCAAAGATAAATAAGAATTACGCATATCCTGCAATACTCATAGAAGCGGATTTAAGGGCTGCGCTTGATCCAATTGAATTGGAAAGAACGCAAAAAAGCCTTGCAATGTACACCGGAATGAGAATAGCACCATTGAGAAGAAATTCACGACCATTTAGGTAACTTTTTATTCGTATTGTTTTGAAATATAAATATATGTATATTCAGGAAATAATCAATGAAACCAAGGATATCGCAAAGTCCAAGAAAATGAATTTTGTTTTTGTATTCATAGCAATGTTCTTAATGTATATTCCAATGGTTGCATTTGGAATTGTTCTTTATGTATTAGTATTTGGCGGCGCCACGATAGGTTCCGCATATTTAAAAAACCTAGATTCTACTCTGCAAATAATTGGAATTGCAGGCGCACTTCTAGTTGGCTTAGTAATTGTTGCTTTGCTTTTTGCATATAGTTTCTTCTTCAATACATACATACATAGGGCTTATTATCTAACGTACAAACGCAAGGACCTTCCTCTTACTCAAAAACAATTTTTTGAGATATTTGATTATTCAAAAAAGAACTGGGTAATGATATTCAAGCTTGGTCTTGTAAATGCTGCACTTGTTGCTATCCCGATGATTATCATAGGTATTCTTGCCTTTGTGTTGCTGCAGTATACAAATACAACTGTGGGTTTGATAGCAATGTATGCTGGAATATTCGCACTCATCCCAGTTTATTTGGTAGTGCATGCGGTAATGACCACTGCCATACTTGCATTCTTTATGGGCAGAGAAGATATGCGTACTTTGGAATTAGTCAAGCTTGGGTGGAATACATTCATCTCAAACATTGTTGAATACGTAATTCTGTTTGTTACTTATGTTGCGATATACGTCGTAATGATGATTATATATTATGCTCTTGCATTTACATGCATACTTGCACCAGTAGGATATGCACTGATATTTGTATTTGGGCTTGTTGTGCCAGTTGCGTTCTTTGTATTCATTGGAAAGCTGATTCCAGATGAAAATGACAAGAGCATTGTTGAACCTGAGGAAAAGCCAGCTGGAAAGAAAAGGGCTCAGAAAGAGGAGAATCTTTCTTCATAACCTACACATTTTTAAACTCTTCAAAACTATATCATATTGGTGTAGTTTGTGAATTATAATGTTAGAAGAGTTCTTGCAATAACAACAGGAGGAACCATAGCCGCAACCCCTGGTAAATTTGGACTAAGGCCAACTGAAAAAAAGCAGGACGTTATTTCACTAGTTAGAAAACACTTGCAAAAAATGAAAATAGTTGTAGAAGTAAAGCACCTGAAACCAGTAGACAGCACAAACATGCTTACAGCACACCGTAAGGAAATAGCAACTATTATATTCCAAAACGCGCATGGTTTCGATGGTTTTGTAATAACCCACGGCACAGACACTATGGTAGATACGGCTGCCGCATTAACATTTATGATACAGCGCTTGGGCAAACCAATAGTTTTAACAGGATCTCAAATATCTGCATATAAGCCCAGAACAGATGGCATCAATAACATGCTGGCTGCTTTTGAAATCGCAACGCAGGATTTTGGAGAGGTATTGATAGCTTTTGGAAATCATATTATTCGAGGCCCAAGAGCGATCAAGTATGATGAACAAGGATTTAATGCATTTCAATCAACAAGAGTTCAGCCAATAGGTAAGATTGGAATCGATATTAGGCCTCATGTGCACCGCATAAAAAGATTTAATGGGGACCCTATCCTATTTACTGATTTCGATACTAATATCGGTTTTTTTCATCCAATGTCTGGAGTTGATCATCATAGATTCGAGGATATGGTTTCTGATAAGATGATACATGGCCTAGTGGTAGTCGGTTTTGGGGCAGGAAATATATCCGAAGCGTATTACAACGGCATTAGTATGGCCACTAAAATGAATAAGCCAATTATCGTAGTTACACAATGTCTTGAAGGCGGCGCAGAAATGGGAATATATGAGGTTGGGACAAGACCGTTGGAATTGGGAGCTATTTCGGGGGAAGACATGACTATGCAAACCGCAACCCAAAAATTAATGTACGCGCTTGGACGCATAAGAGCAGAATCAATAGCTCCTGAAGAAATAATAAATTACGTTAAAAGAATAACCCACATGAACTACGCGGAAGAAATCAGCAAACTGTAATGATGCATTACCAGTATTGATTAAAAATCCACAATCTTCTCGTCGTAATTAGTTCTTTCTGTTATTTCCCCTGCAACATTCTTCATCATTAATTCCCTTACTTTTTCCATTCTCTTCTCTTTCCCTAAAACCCAGCACAATTTCACATATGCGGTTTCAGGAGTCCAATCTGCTCCATTTCCAATAATCCCTGCCTCCTGAATTTTGCGCCCTGCAGAATAAACATTCATATTCACTCTTCCGTAAATAGTCTGAGTACTCATCACAACTGGAATTCCTGAGTCTACAAGAGCTTTTGCATTTGGAAGAATATTGTTTGCAAATTTATCATTCATTGGATTTGTCGGGATATTACATAGCCCAGTGCCCACAAAAACTACTCCATCGTAATCAGAAAGCTTATCTATCAATTCAGGCTTTATTCCAGGATGGGCATAAATCATGGCCACATTGCTTGAGAAATGATTATGCATTTCTAATTTCCTTTTCTCGTCTCTCTTAGTATATGGAATTAATGGTTCTATTTTCTTAGATTGATAGTCCGCGCGGGCTAGAGGAAGTGAATTTATTGACTGGAATGCGTCTCTTCTGGAAGAATGCATTTTCCTTGCCTTTGTGCCTAGATGGAAGTTAGCGAAACTATCATTACTGTTTGCATGCATACAAACTCCCACATGCGCAATATCGCTTTTTGCAAGAAACACTGCGTTCAATAAATTGGACTCATTATCACTGCTTGGCCTATCCGAAGAACGCTGCGAACCAACCAGAACCAATGGAACCGGAAGATTTTGAAGTGCAAAACTCAAGGCAGCAGAAGTATAATGCAGAGTATCTGTGCCGTGCATTATTACTACGCCTTTTGCACCTTCCTTTATTTCCTCTGCAACAGATTTGGCAATCATTTTCCAATGTTCTGGAGTGAAATCCTCTGAGAAAAGCTGAAATAGAATTTTTGAATGGAATGAAGCGATTTCTTTTATTTTTGGAAAAGCAGCAGCAATATCATTTGGATTGGATATGGGAAACGTGGCACCAGTTGTATACTCAACTTTTGAAAGTATTGTTCCTCCTGCGCCTAAAATAGCGACTTCGCCTCTTTTCTGCACATCTTCCTTTTCCTCTTTTTTCTTCTTTGCTTTTTCCTTTAATTCTATTTTCGCATCTTCAGAGCCTATCCCGATATTGTAGCCAGATTCCAGTTTAATCACTAAATCATCGCTTTCCCCTGCCCTTGGCATCAATATTCCTAAATATTCTTCATTCCCAGAATTCACTCTAATTATATCTCCTATCTCCACTCCGGCTTTCTTCAAAACTGCAAGAATTTTTGATGAGTACATGAAACCACGTTTAGATGATGCACGAATAAACTTTAAAACCCAGATTCCGATATAAAAATGCGGGAAAGTGATATGTATGAATGATATTGTTTCACCTTTGGATGGAAGATACAGAACTGAGATGAGCGCTATTTTTGGAGACAAGGCAAAATTGGACAGGTGGATGGATGTTGAGATCGCATTAGCAAAAGCACACGCAAAACTCGGAAACATTCCAAAAGAAGCAGTTGCGAAAATTGAATCTGCGAAAGGAAAAGTAAAATTAGAAAGAGTGCATGAAATTGAATCTGAAATCCATCATGATCTAATGGCAATGGTTAAGGCAATGAGCGAGCAGGCAGGAGATGCTGGCGCTTACATCCACTTGGGTTCCACGAGCTATGATATTGAGGATACTGCCACTGCCTTAATCTTCATGGATGCGATTGAGCTTACGGAAAAAAGGCTTATTGAATTAAGAAAAGTCTTGAAAGAGCTTGCATTGAAGCACAAAAAAACAGTATGCATGGGAAGAACGCATGGGCAACATGCAACTCCTACCACTTATGGGATGAAATTCGCAATCTATTTCCAAGAAGCAGGAAGAAATCTGGAAAGGCTGAAAGAAGCAAAGAAAAGGATTTTAGTTGGAAAGATGAGCGGTGCAGTAGGAACAATGGCCACTTTCCGCGGACAAGGAGAGAAAATTGAAAAAATGGTTATGGATGAGCTTGGATTGAAAGCTGCCCCGGTTGCCACTCAAGTAGTGCAAAGAGACAGGCATGCTGAAATTCTGAATATTCTTGCATTATGCGCTTCTGGAACTGAGAAGATTGCAAAAGAATTGCGAAATTTGCAAAGAACTGAAATTCTTGAAATTGCAGAATCATTTGGAAAAAAGCAGGTGGGTTCATCAACCATGCCACATAAAAGAAATCCACATAAAAGTGAAAGGGTGTGCAGTCTTTCAAGAATAGTAAGAGCAAACGTTGCTGTTTCCTTGGAGAATATTGCATTGGAGCATGAAAGAGACCTAACCAATTCTGCAAATGAACGTTTCGTTTTCTCAGAAAGCTTTATTGTATTGGATTTTATGCATAAAGAGATTACCAAACTGCTTTCAGGATTGGAATTCTTTCCTGAAAATATAAAGAAAAATCTGGAACTCACAAACGGGTTGATAATGGCTGAAAGATTGATGATTGCCATTACTGAGAAAGGATTCTTAGGAAGACAGGAAGCGCATGAAGCTGTAAGGGAAATGAGCATCAGGGCTTTCAAGGAGAAAAAGCATTTGAAGGAAGTATTTTCTGCAAGCGAATTAGGAAAAAAATTCAGAAAAGCAGAGATTGATGATCTGTTTGACTATTCTTCCTACATTGGGGAAGCTGAAAAAATAGTTGAAAGGGCTTTGAAGGACTGATTATTTTTTCTTTATTAAAATTGCAACCTCTGCAGCATCCACTCTTAATCTGTATTTGGCCATTATTTTTCCCATGTCTCCTTTATTCTCATCCACGATTTTCTTCAGCTCTTTTCCAGTAATTTTCTTTAGTTGTCCTTCATCCAAAGCTTTTGAGACGGTTTTTCCTTTCACCATCAATCTTAGAATATCCGGAATCGCAGCTTTTACAAACTCATCCTTCTTATATGACTCAAATAATTCCAGAATCATCTCTTCACTAGGCTCCACACCCTCCCTTCTAAGCATAATCAAAGTATCTTCTAAAGTGGAAGCAACAAGCATTGGTTCCACATTTTCTTTTATAAGTTTTTCAAAAAGCTTCAAATTCTTACTTCGAATCATTCTGTCTGCCATGGTTGGATTCAAAAG
>JAHJBR010000055.1 GCA_018813445.1 Microcaldota archaeon
AGGAAATCCGCTGAGAATACTGCTTCTGATTTGAAGATTCCGTTTGATGGAGAAAGTCTGCGGAAGATGTTCATAAAAGATAATAGCGCGCAAGGGTTAAAAATCGGCTACTTTCTTTTCCAATAATCTTCCATATTCATGACGAAATACTGCTTCTTTCCGCCACAAACCCAAGGGGGAACTTATAATCACGTAGAGGGCGTTCCCCCTCAGGTTTTTGTGTTAATCCCGACTCCCCCTCGAATCACGCTCGTTGACACTCGCTATCCATAATCGGCTACTTTCTTTTCCAATAATCTTCCATATTCATGACGAAATACTGCTTCTTTCCGCAGTTCGGGCATTTGCAGTCTTTTTTCAGGTTTATTTCCACTGCCTGGAACCCATATCTTTTTACAAGAAGTTCATTGCAATTGTAGCAAAAGGTGCTTTCGCTTTCAGGATCCATTCTGTTCCCCGTGTATGCATACCTGATTCCTTCTTCAATTGCAAGTTCTCGCGCCTTTCTTAATGCATTCAGAGGGGTTGCTGGAGTGTCCATCATTTTGTACGAAGGATAGAATCCTATGAAATGTATTGGAATATTTTTATCCAAATCAGCAACCCATTTAGACAACGCGCGCAGTTCATCCTCACTATCATTCATTCCTGGAATTACTAAATTTATTATTTCAATGTGCATTGTTTTGTTTAGGAGTTTTATGCTCTGTAGGACAGCTTCGAGCTTTGCATCGCCTACCACTTCCTTGTAGATTTTTTGGTTGAAACCTTTGAGGTCTATTCTTGAAGCATCTATTAGCGGTTTCATCTCATCTATTGCTGCAGGAGTCATGTAACCATTGGTTACGAATACGTTGAACAATTTGTTTTTTCTTGCAAGTTTTGCTGTATCTAATGCATATTCCATAAATATCGTTGGTTCTGTGTAGGTGTAGGCTATTCCTTCTGCGTTCTGGTTTTGTGCATTTTGAACTATCTGTTTGGGGGAAAGATCTTCCCCTATAATTTGGCCTCGATGTTGGCTTATGTCCCAATTTTGGCAATATTTGCAGCGGAAATTGCAGCCGATTGTGGAGAAAGAATATGTGCTGTTTCCTGGCATGAAATGGTAGAATGGCTTTTTTTCTATTGGATCAAGGTGCATTGCGATTGCTTTTCCATAAACTAGAGAATAGAGCGTTCCATCAATGTTTTTTCTTACACCACAAAAGCCTTTTTCGTTTTCTGGAATAATACAGAAGCGGTTGCATAGGAAACAGGAAACGCTTTTGTCCTTGTTTTTTGAATAAAGCATGGCTTCGTGCATGCTTGGGATTAGATGGTAAAAAATTTAATCTTAAGCGTGAAATAGGATTATGGGGAAAAGAATAGTGATTATAAGGCATGCAAAATCAAAAGGCAATGAGGAATACAGGTTTCAGGGAAATAGTGATACTCCTTTGAGTGATCTGGGATTGAAGCAGGCTGGGCTTTTGAGGGAAAGAGTGCAAAGTTTAGGAATTGAAGCGGTCTACTGCAGTCCATTAATGCGTGCAAGGCAGACTGCTGAAATTGCTTTTTCTTGTTTGAAGATTACTGAGAATCAGGATTTGGTTGAAAGAGGATTTGGAGCTTTTGATGGAATACTGCTTGATGATGCAAAAAAATTGCATGCTGATGCAGATGATCTTTATCATGGGAGAATTGAGCATATTGAATTAACGGGTTTGGAAAGCATTAGGGATTTGCAGGAAAGAAGCTTTCGGGCTTTTCAGAACATATTGGATAATGAGAATGCTGAACGGATTGCGATTGTGAGTCATGGGATGTGGATAAGGGGATTACTGAGTAGGCTCAGTTCTGTTCCATTTTCAGAAATGATGAAGAATAGGGTAACAACCACTGCAATAAGTTTTGTGAATGCTTCTTGTTCTGGGAATGGATGGGAATTTGAAATTGAAGAGATTGGGAATGCTGCTCATCTTTCCATGGATTGAACTATTTCTTTTATTCCTTTTTCAATTGAACGTGGTTTGAATTTTAATTCCTTTTCTGCTTTCTTGCAATTGAATTTCCTATCGCTTGAGAGTATCATTATATGCTCTTTGGTTATGAATGGTTTTTTTCCTGTGAGTAAGGAATATTTTTCCATCATTGAAGCAAATACAAGAGCTACTTTTACTGGGATTTTGTTTTTAGGTGGATTTACTCCAAGTGAATTGGCTGCAATTTCATAAATCTTCTGCTGGGTTTCTGGTTTTCCTACAATTAGATATATTCCTGGTTTTGCCTTTATTGAATTTTTTATTGCCTTTGCAACATCCTGCACATGTATAAACGGAATCTGATTCATCCCGTTTCCAAAAATCATAAATTTTCCTTTTTTTATTAGTTTGAGGAACTTTTGATAATCTAAGTATTGAGGGCCATAGATTGGACCAATTCTTAGAGAAATGGAGTTTGGGCGCTGCATAATCAGTTGCTCTGCTTCATATTTGGTTTTTGCATATTTGGTATCTGGATGAACTGGGGTTTTTTCATCCACTGTTCCAATCAGTCTTTTTCCATATATTGAAATGGATGATGCGTAAATTATTTTTGAGGTTTTTGGAAGTGCATAAAGTAGGTTTTTTGTAAGTGCAATATTTGATTCTTGAAGTTCTTTTTCTTTGTGGAAGCTCATCGAACCTGCAAGGTGGATTAGAATATCGCAACTTTTCAAAATATTTTTTAGCTCTTTTATATTTGAGATGTCCACTACAATTTCGTTTTTTAGATTGGATGGTTTGCGCACAAGTGGGATTGCACTAGGAATTAGGTTGAGCACTTCATTTCCCAGCTTTCCATTTGCCCCAGTTAGGAATATTTTCATAAGTGAATGATACTGATAAAGATTAAAATATTAAGCATGGAATGATTTGTATGACAAAAAAATTCGTAGATTCTGAAACCCAGGAAAAAGTGGGAGCAAGTATGGAAGTTTTCAAGAAAATGGTTTTAAAGGACAACCTTGTTTTCACAGGTAATGCAGGAAATCTAAGAGCAGGAGTTGGGCAAGAAAGAAAGGAATTCTTAGGACTGCTTGCAAAGAGATATGTGGAGCTAAGGAAAAAGGATCCGGAAGTACCAAAGGAAGGCATCCTACTTAAGGCAATTGGCCAAACTACTGCAGAAAAAGGTTTTGCGCATATTACTCCAGGGACAGTTCAGCTTCAGGATGCAAAAACTTTATTCGGAGCAAAACACAAGGTTGCGGATTTGGTGAAAACGCTGCCATAGGAGTTCAGAGTTTTTTCTTAACCTTTTTGAATTTTTTATCTAAAGCCCGTTCAGAGGCATCATTTTCCAAAAACTTCTCATAAGTAGATGAGTAGGGTATGAATGGACATAACTTTCTTTCTGATATATTTTTCTCATCATCTCCAAAACATTTCTTCATATAGGTTCTGAAATTCCGTTCCACAATACCGAATGTAGGGTCAAGTATAATCTTTTCATCGCCGAATTTAGCAACTACAAACACATGTGCTAATTCATCCTTGAACACTGTTTTTGCTTCTAAATCAAACAACCGTGCATTTATTCCAAGTTCTCTTAAAACAGAAAGAAGGAATACTGAGCGCTCAAGGCACCTTGGATTTTCCATTTTTAGATAATCAGAGGGAAGGACAGAATATCTTGCTTTTTTTGCAGTTGTTATCTCTTCACGATAGCGTTTCATTAATTCAAGCTCAGCCATTTCTGGCTTTACTGTTCCTGGCTTGGAAAGACCAGGATTTTTCTCAGCAAAAATCAGCATTGTGGCTTCTTCTGCAGCCTTTCTTTTATCATTAATCTTGTCCAAGCCATGCGCTGACATCCATGCAAGAACATTCTTTGTAGTGGTAAGCATAACAGTGTTTGGTTGGATTGATTCATTGTATACTGGAAGAAAAAGCATTTTTGCAGGAGGTTGATTAAAAAATCTGTCATCAAAAGGCAGGTTTCCGGTTTTTTTAACCGGAGTAACGGCTAGGACAGTTGCAAGAGCAACTGTTGCTATGAATCTTCCTTTTCTCATGGAGTTATTGATGTTACTAACAATTAAAATATTAAGCATGGAATGGTTCGTATGGCAGAAGAATTTACAGTTACACCTTGGGATGTGAGTGGAGAAGTAGATTATGATAAGCTCATCAAGAAATTCGGCACTAAAAGAATAGATGCAAGGTTAAGGGAAAGGATTGGAAAGGATTCTGGAGAGCTCAATTACATGCTAAGAAGAGATTATTTCTTTTCACATAGAGATTTGGATCTTGCATTGGATGATTATGAG
>JAHJBR010000056.1 GCA_018813445.1 Microcaldota archaeon
AAATCTAAATTAGGAGAATATAGAGCGATTGTACATTTTGGGCATTGGGCTTTTGCCATATTTATTCTGCTTGAGATTGTGCCCAAACCCATGGAATCAGATGCAATTACAAGTATTGATGCACTATTCCCTATTGTTTTTTCTATAAAACTATAGTAGGCTGACCAAGAGCATCTTATGTTTGTGCATCCCCCTAGCTCCATTGTATAATCTTCATCTTCTAAAGATAAATCAGAATCACCGAATTCTCCAAGAGCACTGTTGGAAACAGAAGGAGAAAAGCTTCCGGGATTTGGACCCACTCCGCAATTAGGCTCATCGTCTTTTTTACTGTAGGTTGCTGCAGTGCATGCGCAGCTTGTACCTCCTGCACCATTGCCCACAGCACGATTAAAAAAACCTGAGCCATCAGGTTGGAAGTAGAATTTACTTCCTGCAAGAGCTTCATCCATTAAATTTTTTCCAGGCCAGCAATTAGAAGCGCCACCTAAGCAACAATGTAATATTTTGTAGCCTCCAGAATACATGCATCCTTCTGCAGGGCTGCTCAAATACCAAACAATAGGCATTACACCTCCTTTTAGGTAATTATCAAATCGGTTTCTAAATGCTGCAATGTCTGCAATTCTAGCGTTTATAGTGTTCATGCAAGCTCCATCAATAATCATTCCTGTACCTGGGAAGCTCTGGCTTGAACACTGAGCAGCTAAACAGCCACCTGGATTGAAAGCATTGTAATATCCATCTAGGTTAATGCTCATCGTGGTTGAATGGGTGCATGGTTCGCACAAACCAAGAGTATTCTTGAGTAATGGGAACGTAGTTACTTGGGGGCTGTTCACATTGTCGCGTTTGCAGTTTCCAATGCTTTTTATTTTAATTATGTTTTTAGCTTGAGAGCATTCAACAACATATGTGTACCAGAAAAATCTAGGTTTTTGTACTGTCTGTGGATTTATGCATGCATATCTGGCAAATGTATTTGCATCGTTGTTCCATTCAGTAGTGGTGTATTCATCTATGAATTCATTTCCTGTGGAAACATCATAGTCTGCGCCTGTTAATTCGCATCTCTTATAGAACATAGAATTCTGGAATTCTGCTTCATCCATTGCTGCATATCCTATATAGCCTAGCTTAGTCTCATTGAAAAATGTTATGTGACTCGCGGCTTGTGTGCCATCTGCATCACTATTATCTGCTTCATTGTGTATTGAAACGCTTAAAGGTTTGAAATTTTCTTCATCTGCGTATGGCTTGCAATAAACATAGTTCCCTGCCTGCATCCTCTGCCCATACTCATAGCATAAACAATTAGCTAAAGAATCATTAGTCAATTCGCAGTATGCACGTTCGTATCCAAAGTCATCTTTTGAACAACGCGTGGATGCGCAATCCATTGCACTTGCACATTCAAAAGGAACCATAGAGGTGTTAGCATGATCTACAGAAACATGGGAGATAGTAGTAAGAGTCCCATTTCGTATGTCATCCCAATATGCAGCATAAAGAGAATTTTTGTACCGGTAGATGTCTGCAAAAGTATATGTATTTGAGACTACGCTTCCTTCAGATCTTGACATTGTGAGATAACCTAATCCGGCAGCAGGAGGAAAATCAGAACCTTGTGCGCACACACTTGTATTTATAGTGGATGGATCAAATGGGCCATAATAAGGAAAACTTATTCCTCCGTTTCCAAATGCCGTTTGAGGATCACTTAAATTAAGATAATTCATATACCTATCTCTTACGTCGTAGTCCGAAGGCACGAATCCGCATAACCTATCGCTTAAAGGGAAATAAAGTTTGGAAACTTCATAATCTGAAATTGAGCTACCCACTCCGAATCTAAATGTGTTTATGAAAAGGTTTGTGCTTCTTTTCAGGTTGCGCATGTTCTTTGCATTAAGAGTAAAGAAATCGCACTGTGCACCTTTCAAACCAGTGGAAAAACCAGCTGGATAGTTTTGGCTGGTGAAATTTCTATTTGGATCTGGAAGAATTGCTAGGGAAGGTGCATACTTCAGGTTTCCGCAAAGCATGTATTTGCAATTCTCATCAAAACCAGTTTCATTTCTTTCAGAGCAAATTGGATAGGATGCATAATCAATATCATTCGGATCTGCATCATTTGTAAAAGTCATGAAGCAATAACCAATATTATTACAGGGGTCAGTATCATCGCTCAAATTAATATCAGTGCAATCTAATTCGGATCTTCCACCTGAAGTGTATTTTGCATAAACCTGAGTAGCATTTCCACCTACTGTTCCAGGCTCTGCAAAAACACAGTATTGAGTATCGCAGGTGTAGCCTGGTTTTGGGCTTCCTGCTCCGCAAGCTGCAATTACTGAATCGGTATCTGCGCCCCCTGCAGTATAGGATGTGCATGTTCCTTGAATAGCATCCGAATAGGTGCAACAAGGACCTTGCATGTTAGGAGTGAAGCATCCAGCAATGATCAGGAAAACAGCTGCAAAAATTATTAAATGAAATTTCATCAAATCACCTTGGTGGCTAAGCGATAAAGCTCTTGGGCTTCCCCTCCAAGCAATGTGGTTAGGTAACGCACAAAAATCAGAGTTATGCTTAAAATTATTATTGGCTGGATTATTAAACCATAGTAGAATCTTCCTAGTTCTGCAGCAGCTTCTGCGATTGAAAGCGAGCCAAACAATCTACTTGAGGAAAGGCTTGCTGGAGGAAGAGTCATTACAGAAACTGCGCCCTTAAATGTTGGATAAGGAAGAAGGATGTTGTCTGTGCTGGTTATATCCACGTATGTAACATCTGTTTTGAAATAGCCTGGGTCAGTAATTACAAATAGCAATGGGAAAATAACGTAGAAGCCTATTGCTAATGCAATAAAGAATGAGCCTATGTTTCTTGTGAATGGGATTGCGCGAAGTACTATTCCAATAGGAAGGAACATGCGCAGCATATTGGCTTCAACATAATCTATTGCAGAAATATATGCATTCAAACCAATTAGTAGATTTACACATAGGCTTGCAATTAGGCGGTAGTTTTCCACTTCCCTATATATGTCTGAAAGTGTGGTGT
>JAHJBR010000057.1 GCA_018813445.1 Microcaldota archaeon
ATTTATTTAGTAAGTAAATAAAAACGTCTCCCATACAAAAAATAGCATGTTTGTTATTTGCATGTCAATAAAAACAATATTCACACATATTAACATTAACCGAGTTTTTATTATAAAAACGCCCATAATTAAGTTCAGGGTCATTTAAACATACAATAGTCATATGAAAGGATTTATAAATAAAGAAATGCATAATTTGAGTATGCGGATCGGCTGGGATAGGATATATTTACCATTAGTCGCAACTATTCTGCTAGTTTTATTAAGCTCTCAGGCTTTTGCAAGTAATATTTGTCCGAGCTGCGCTGCTACCTATATTGTGACCAGTGAGAGTGAGGGCACAATAAAAGCAGTAGTTTTTGAAATGGATCAAACTGTTCAATCTAATGAACAATTAAACTATTTCAACAATCAAATAGAGAGTTATCTAGCAAGAAAAAGGACCGATTCTTCAGCAACAATCGTGAATATGGATATTGGTGTAAAATCAGTAAAGAATGCTGAGCTTTGTTTATATTATTATGATAAAGAAGGAAAAATTGCATATCTTACTGGAGCAGAACAGTGTGATCCAATAAAGACAGAAAATGAAGAAATAATTCAGGATGATGAGGGAAACAGTTATACACTATATTATGTTGAATATACCATTCCAAAAGCGCTTTATGAGAATTCCCACATAAATGTAGTAATTGAGTACCAAGGGGATGAAACAAGGAAATCATCTAAAACAGAACTAACAATTTATGATACTTCTGCAGGTGGAATAAATGCATTAGCTGATGCGCTTCAGAGAAATCTTAATCCAAAGGATAGTTTTTGCTTTGCATCAATGGTTGTCTTAGGCATGCTGCTCGCATCCATGTATTTCAGTGGTAAAAGCCCGTTAAGCTATCTGGATATTACTATTCCAAAAACAACCAAGCCAAAGGCAGTAAGTTATGGAGGTTTAACTGCTGGCTTGGGAAATATAAGGATTGGGAAGCCCAGTGCGATACAGTCTAAAATGCTGGATAGGATTATCAACAGATATTCAGCAATAGAGATGAGAAGAGCAGGTTTAAGTCTTGCAACACGCAATGCAATAAGTAAATCAGGGGCAAGTTCTGTTGTGAAATATTTTGCCATATTAGAGGCAGCAAGAGGAGGTAATTGGAGGGGAGCGCTCGGAACAGATGCAAGAACACTTATGATTAATAATAGAGGTAATATACCCCACCAGGCTCTTGCAGTATTGAATCAGAAGGTAGAGATAGAAAAGTTTTCACAAGGAATAGGAACCGTTACTGGAAATCAGCCTAAAAAATTAAAGGAATTAGGAGGAGTTATAAGGATGGTTCCTTTGATAGGTACTTTTAGCGCGGTTGCGATTGGTTCTTTATCTCATAGTTTAAGGACTGGGAAAAATACTTTGAAGGCTATTGCTTCTCCATTTGTAAGAAAGGCAATTGGAAGAAGTTATAGTAGAATAGATGCAAAACCTGCATCAAGCAGAACCTTGTTGGAAAGGACTGTGCATGGGATTGCAAGCGCCACTGATCCAGATAAAATAGTGATGGGCCAATTTTACATGTATCATAATGATGTGGCAAGGCTTCTTAGAGATACAATGGATTCTGCATATGATGAGATTTGTAAGAATTTATTATGGCACGATATTGTTAGGCAGTTAGAGGCAAGGGGGCATGATGTTGCTAATCTCCTTAATTCGCAAATGGACTTCAGGCAGATGTTTACAGACCCAAGATTTATCAGCGCATTATCACACGTGAACTTGAATCCTGAATACCAAAGAATCCTAAGGATGGTTAATGTGAGTTCTGAGGAAAGAGCAAGAATGATGATGAATCTTGGACTTGCTGGAGGAGCTATGAGTAGTGAGTGTAATCACCTTTTCAATGCACTGCAAGGGATTAGTGGAATGGCAGGCACAGACTTTGATAGAATGAATGCGCTTGTGAGTCATTTAGAGAACAGATATCAAATTAATCAGAGCATAAATCATTCAGGGCAAATAATAGGTGGACAGTTCTTCATGATGATGGGTAGGGATAGATTCTATCATGAGGAAAATGGACAAAGAAGGAACTTCAGTTTGATTGCTTTGGGGCTTAATGAAGTTCTTGATAATATGGTTTTTCTTTCAACCATTGGAAGAAATGCTGGTGGTCCTGAAAATTTCACTATAGCTGATGCGTTCAAGATTGCATGGCTTAAGATAACTTCTCAGGTTTTTGGGCATTATGATTGGACTGGTGCGGATGAAATGACTGTTGATGTTACTGATCCAGTTACTGGGAAAAATAGAAAAAGGAGGTATGCGCAGGATGTTCTGGGAATAAGTACTACTGATATGGGAGACATACGGAATAGAATGAATAATTATTTTAATGATGAATGCACTGCTGCTGGAAGAGCTACTGGAAAGCAACCTATGGATCTATTATATGGGCACACCGTTAGAGATAGATATAGGGATGAGAGTAAAGAGATTAATCCATTGAAAAGAAGATATCCATATTTCTTGGATAGTGAAATATCTCCTGAAGAAGCACATTGGAAAGGCAATATGGATTTCATGTGGCCCACAATTACTTCTGGAATAGCAACTGCAGGAAGGCAAATTACACTAATGTATGAGGTAAGAGGACAAAAGTTTTGGTCAAGCACTCCTGCACCAGGAGAACCATGGACACTTATGGAAAATCATATGTCTACAAGGCTTGCGAATATGATGAATGGAAGTCAGCCAGATGTGCTTGGGCATGAAAAAGCATTACAGATGAACAGGTTTTCGCGTGTGAACATGTATGCGCATTTCAATGAGAATTGGAGTTTCTTTAGAGATGTGAATAGAGCATATTTGGGTTATTTCAACGCAGTTAATGGAAGGGATGCAGTAGATAATGCAGAGCTTGAGCATTTCCTTGATAATAATAGAAATGTAACATATAGTATGATAAGAGATAGTAATATTCCATTCATATATACGCACGATATGAAGTATGTTCCATATACAAAGAATATGTCAATGAGTGATTTTGATAGGGTTGTTAATGGGGTCTTCTTAGTTAGAGGTAGGGATGGTGCAGAACATACATTAGATATGCGGAAAAGGAATATTTATGAAGGCGAAATTCAGGGGGACGTATTGGGACAGGAATTGAATGCTTTAAGAGAAAGAGGAACATTAGTTGGTTTAGAAGACAATCTTAAAAGAGCAGGGGCACTCAGAGATCCTACAATAACGAATGCTTTAAAAGAAATAAAAAGAACGATTCAACCAGGCGTTGATATTTCTCAATTCCATGCTGCTTGTGCGAATTTGCGAACTGCGATAACTGCATCAGGATTTCCTGCTTCATTATATCATTCGGTTGATTTGCTTAGCTCAGGAGGGCAAGCTCCAGGTCCATTGAGCCATGCAGATATCACACGAATAAGGGATGCAGTGCATAATTCTAGTGTTTCAAACGAGGCAAAGGCATACTTTATCTATGAATTTAGTAGGGCAAGCCATGATTGGGAGAGTTTGTGGAAAGACCAACGATTTGACTTTTTCAGGCTTGGTACAGATAATGATATTGCAGCTAGTCAGCGAGGATGGCTTGGGCGTTTTGTATCTGGTATGCTAAAGCATAGTGAATTAGTTGGGCTTGCAATAGGAAGCGATGTTTCAAAGGCGATGTCAAATAATAATGCGGTTAGTGAGCTTTACAGGGAAAGGGGATATCATTTATGGGCAAAAACAAAAGCAGGAGATTTCCTAGACGACCTAGTTGATTACAATGGAAATCCTTACAGTGCTGGAGAAAGAAGAGAGCTTCAAGGGCTGTATAACGATTATGCAGATAAGTATCAGAGCTGGTTTGCAGGGTGGGTTGATTCAGTAACAAGGCACCCAAGCGGAAGCTCAACTCAGTGGGGTAGACAATGGTATCTTCAGACTATGTATCATAGAGGGGGAGCCATGCATCCAGAAGCAACCATGTTGGAAAAAGTTCACCATGGGCCACTCACGTGGTTTGGTTCACAGACTTTTTTTAGAAGTGCTTCAATCAACAATATGTTGATGAGTCCAATAGTTAGGATGTTTAGATCATTCCAAACAAGCACCTATGGATATGGGACCGTGTGGGATAAGAATATCCCCCATGGAACTGACTTTGATTTTATGACTCCATGGGGGAATGTGCAATCTAGTTTTGCACAGCGATTAAGATCAATGAGCCCGCAGGACAGTGTACTCAACATAAGTAAGATTAGTCTTGGAGGGGCCATGAAAAGTGCGTTAGGGGTAATTCCTGGATTAAATATCCTTCCTTATTTTTTCCCTTCTTTGGAGAAGAGTGGTGAAGAAAAAACATTAGGCGAATATGATGCCTATGGGAGGCTTGCAAATACATGGGGATTCAGAAGCTTGCTTGGAACTCCTTTTTCTCAAAGAAACCAAAGGGCAGGGAGAGACATAGTGGATGGTGTGAAGCAGAGTCCAGAAGACTTTTTACAATACCAGGGTGGTGCTTTTGTACATCACTTTACTGATTCTGCAAACCCTGGGCTTTCCTATGTGGGTTATAGAGGTAAGGGACTCATTGCCCCAAGGATGGCAAGATATCTTGCAACAGAAGTTACTGGAACAAATGAAGCTGATGCACAGTTATGGAGAGATTATTATTCTGCAGATAATTATGTGAATAGGCAAGCTAGCTTTTCAGTAGCAAGAAGAAGGGTTTCAGCAGATGCGAAAAGGTTGCATTTCCAAGAGGAGCTTACGGGTTATGGTGCATGGGAGAATCCGATGTGGGCTGCGCTTGGGGCAATTCCTGCAACATATCATGCTCTTAAGGGGGCTGCTGCAGTAGGTAGGGGTATTGCGAATTGGGCTACTGGACCTAAGAATATAAGTAAGGAAGGTGTTCTTGCTTCATTAAGTACAAATAAGCATACATGCAGATATTGCGGATCTCCAGGAATTAGAGGAGGTTATAGGTGCAATAAGTGCGGCAGGTTTGGTGGGTGAATATATGCGTAATGCATGGATAGCTATTTTTATTTTGATATTTGCATTTGGATGCACGGATTTTGAGAATGTTACTAAAAAGATGGGAAAGGAGCTGGAAGCAAAGGATATAAGCATCTCATCTGAGCAGGATTTGGTGGATTATGGGGAAGGGAAATGCATGGCCATGGTATGTGTTTACAATGACCCATTCTTGGCTTTTTGGAGAGAAGCATCATTGTTTGAAGGAAAGTGTAAATTTACAGATATAGATTTTACCAGCTATAGTACTTATGTGGAAAATTATCTTAAAGGTGAAGGAGACAGAGAGGTGATGCCTATGTTCATGTTCGGGGCAGGTCATTCTTTGTTTTCTTTTGATTCTGCAAATAGTTATTGTAAAAGCGCTATGGGCATGGCTGTGAAATGGCTGGTTGGAAATGAATATTCAGAATATACTCTTCCTAGTAAAAGTAGGACTGATTGTCTTCTTAAGAATAACGTGATGCCAGTTTACATTCTTTATAGTGGTATGGAAAATGTTAGTAAAGAAAGGGCAGGCGAGATTGCAAAAATAGTTGATGGTTCAGGCCCAACAATACTGGTGAGTGAAATAGAGCTTGATGATTCTGATTCTTCAAAATACCAATCAATAAGAGAAGAGATATTTGAGATGAAAAAGGGATGCTCTGATTGTTTGATAGCGCTGGGAGTTAAATTGAATGGATCAAGCGAATTCAATGTGACAGATGAGATTTTTTCAGATGAGGCAACCAAAAATAATGTGGATTTGATTGCATATGGTATAGATAGCCATAATTTTGATACTTGTAAGGCAGAGGAAATACTTTTCTATGCATCCAACTTTTCCAATTATGCATTGAATAAATATGAAAAATTTAGTGTAATACCATATGTGCTTTTTGACAGAGCTGAAAGCGCTGATGGATCTTGCAACTGGACTAATCAAAGTGTAGGATATGCCTATTCGGATTTGTTTGTGAATATGCATGCTCTTGTTGGAAATGGAATTATTGGAACGTCTATATATAGTCTTTATGGTGGTGGGCCTTTGGAATGTACTGATTGTGGCTTTGTGAATGCAAGATATGATGATTGCAATCCCACTAGTTTTTCATTAACAAAGAACGAACCTGCATTTACAAATTTCATGGGATTCTGTAGATCATATTATAGTGGAGTAGAAGGAGAGATGAGTGGGATACAGCCTATTGTTGCATCCAAAGGAGCAACTAACTGCAATTATGCAGTCAATACTAATATCTACAGGTATATGGATGAGCGAGGTAATAATCAGGTTCGGCCATTTGTGACTGGGAATATAGAAGCAGAGACACTGGCCTTTAATTGTGCTGCATGTGTTGCAGAGAATTTGGATAAGCCCACTGATTTTGATTCTGAAAGTGCTGGGGGTTTATGCACTAAATATTATCCGCAAATTGAGATAGCTGCTGATAATTTTGATATGGATCCTATGTTGCTTAGGGCAGTTGTATGGCAGGAAAGCAGTTTTAATCCTGGGGCAGTCAGTTATGCACCTATTTCCAATAATAATTGTAATCCTTTAGATATTGAATCTGTATTGGATCCAGATGGATGTGTACAACCAATCGCAGATGATTGGTTTGTGGATAAGAGTAATATGGATGATCCCGTAAGTGCATGTAGAAAGGAATCCGAAATTGCTGAGGCAGATAAAGGGGAAAAATGCAAGCCGTGTGCATATGGACTTGCGCAGGTTATTGAGTATCCTTCAAATTATTATTCAGATTACAGTGTGGATTATCCAGAAGCAGTAAGTGTATGTGCTGTGAAAACAGGCACTGTATTAAGCTTCAATCCATATAATGGATACGATGGACCGTGTGCATATTCATACAAATATTCAAAGGCTCTTCAGGATGCGGTTAAGCTTGTGAACAATAATGCGGGTAAGTTGGGTGCGAGCGGAGATAGTGAAGAAGCGCAAAACAAAAAAAGCTGGTACTCTGCATTTTTTGCTTTGGATAGTGTATTTGGACACCAGACAAAAGGATGCGGTGGAAAAATAAGAACGCAGCAGCAATTGATAGATGATTTCAATGCGCAGAAGGATTATGAGGATTGTGGAACTGCGGATGCAGACAGCGATCTTACATGCGGAGGAAGCAGTGATTGTTGCGGGAATGATG
>JAHJBR010000058.1 GCA_018813445.1 Microcaldota archaeon
ATTCTCCATTCCTTGCCAATGCATTTTCTATTTTCACTTCACTTCCTATTGAAAGCGCGTTTCCTCTTTCAATATTGCTCCAGATTACTGCCCTGGCTTTATTTGTCCAATCCGTAAGAGTGAATGAGAACATCTTTCTTTTCTTTCCGTCTTTCTCATATTCCTTTTCACCATCCACTGATTCCACAAGCCCCCGTGCATTCACAGAAAGTCCTTCCAGATCCAATAAGCCTCCTAAATCCGCAAAAGAAGCTTTTTCCAAAACTTTCAATTCTCCTGAATAACCCAAACTCAATTCATTATTCTTGCAATATATTCCTAAAAATTCAAGCATATCCCCAGCATGTATGCTATTGAGTCTATTCACATCGTCATTCCATAATTTCAATTCCCTTTCACCGCTTTCATCTGAAAGCACTATCTTCCTCATCTTTTTCCCATTGTCAAATTGCTGAAGAGGAAGAATGCGCGCAAGCTTTGCAACAACTATTGTCCGATTAGCGCCATCTGCAATGTCAGAAAGCTTGACTTTCTCAGGCGGAAGCTTTAATTCATTGTAAATAACCCTGATTGCAGCATCTCTTGTAAGGAATCCGCTCATGTCTTTTATTTTTTCAGAAATCTTGCTTTCTGTCTCGTCTTTTCCCAGTTTCTCAACTAGGATTTGGTAAGCATCCATAACAACCATTCGCGGAAAAGAAATTTATTCATTTGCATAATCATGAATTTAGATAAGCGATTATTTCCTGCAATGCAATATTCTCATAGCCTTCTCTGATTCTCAGTGCGGCTGCACGTGCATGCCCACCACCATTCTCAACAAAATCCACAAGAGAAGATTTTATATGCTTGATAATCTGATCAGCACCCAAACCTTTCTTCACTGCAACATCATTCATCCTGAAAATTATGCTCTTTTTTCCCCAGCCAATTACAAGAATCGCCTTATTTTTATTTACAATATCAAACGCAACACCTGTAATCTTGCCTTTTGTAGGGAATTCCCTGCGTTCTGCAATAGAATCAAGATTGAACGTGTAAAGTAGAGCTTTCTTTGTCTTCTGCTCTTTCATAATTCCTTTCAACTTTCCTTTTGTTTCTTCAAGCTTTGCTTCTGCCTGCAAAAGCACAGAATCAAGAAGCTGTTTATTTGCCAATAAATTAGAGTAAAAATCCAGTCCGCTTCCAAATGCAGAATAGGTTGCTGCAAAATCCAGAACCAACGCCTTTTTCTCATCATCTTTGCTTAATTTAAGCACTTGGCTTTTATCTCCTGCACAGGCTATTCTTTCCAATCCGTCACTTTCAATTCCAAGCATTGTAGCTATTTTCGCGCACAAATAGCCTGCAGGATAACTCGAAGGATCATCCACATCTGTGTTCCATGGATTCGCAATTTTAGAGAAAATAGGTTTGGATTTTGCATAAATAGGATGATGATCAATGCTTAGAACCTCTATTCCTGCAGACTTCATCAATGAAATTGCTGCATGGCTATCCTGTCCGCTTCCAGTATCCACTAAAATAAGCAATGGTTTGTATTCCTGGCTCATGCGCTCCATGTCCCTCATCGCATCGCCTACTGAATAAACTGCTGCGCCTTGTTTCATAAAAAAGCCTGGGAGAAATTTATTCAAAATAAGAGCTCCTGAAATCCCATCTGCATCCCCATGAAATTTCACATATATTGCACGCTGAAGCTCTTGTGCTGAAAAAAGCCTTCTCGATACTGCCTCTAATTCGGCTGATCCATACTTAACTTCAATTCTTTTCAGCTTTAAATTCTGCTCTATTTTGCTTTCAACCTCTTGGAAAATATCTGGAATCTCCTTTACGGTTACTGTTTTTTTAGACAAATCAAGCTGAATACTGCTTCCTTTATGGAAAAAAGATGGATGCTTAAACTCAATCCGATTCATTCCGTCATGCAATAGATATTCAAAAGGGCCTTTTCCCCTTACTCTTATTATTACTCCATTATTCATAGGTAAATTATGGCTGAGCGGCTTATAAATATAAGGATTGTTGGCTTCTCGCAACCTTTAAAAGCCCAATCAGGTTATTAGAATAGGGAAAATGATGGATTCAAGGTAAATAAGGTGTAAATATGGCATTGAAGGAATCTCAAATAGTATCCTATGGAGCTGCTCTTGCAGCAGGAGTGGGTGCGCTTCTTATATTCATGAATGTAAAGGCATATGGCATAACCGAACTCATCGGCGGATTGCTGGCTGGAGTGGGTGCTCTTCTTGCAGTATTATTCTACAAATACGGATATGTGCTTCTTCCCATAATTACACAGCAAACAAAAACAAACACTTGGATCAAAAATGAATATGAAATTCCACCGTCACAAAACGTAGTTATAAAAAAGGGTGAGAGCGGCCTTTACTATGCTTCAATATTCCTTGGGATTCCAATATATGAAAGCGTAGTGGAAAAAAGCACTGAGGAAGCAATAGCGTATAATCAATTTTTTGAAAGGGCAATTTCCAACCTTAAATTCGTTACAAAAATATCCTATCTTCTTTACGTTGAAGATGTAAATGAGAAAAGAAAGATAATTGAAACTAGAAGAGCAGAAGCACAGCTCAGGCTTGCGAGGGAAAGAGAAAAACCTGAACCAGATGTTTTAAGGATAGATAGATACGAACGCGAAGTAAGTAAATGGTCGCTTGAGCTTGAAAGGCTTGTAAAAGGAATAAAACCAATGGGAGTAGTGGCCTATGTAATGACAACTGCAAGCGGAATAACCAGCGAAGCAGCAATAGCAACTGCTAGAAGTCAAGCACAGGAGATACGAGCAACCCTTTCTAATGC
>JAHJBR010000059.1 GCA_018813445.1 Microcaldota archaeon
AAAATATTTTACTTCAAAAACATCTGTGCCACCTTCGCTTGCAGCAGCAATTATTGCAGAAGGGTGAATTTCAGTGTATCCAAGTTCAACTAGTTTGTTCCTATATGCGTTTATGAGCACGGATTTCAATTCAAAAATCGCATTTATCTTTTTTCTTCTCAAATCCAAATAACGATATTCCAAACGGGTTTCAAGCTCTGAAGGAACCTCATCAGTAGGATCAACAGGAAGCTTTTCATTCACAGGACTAAGTATTTCATAAGCGGAAGGTATTACTTCAACTCCATCTGGAGCCATTTTGCTTTCTGTAACTGTGCCTTTTACTTTTACTACATATTCGCGGTTTGCATTTATTTTTGCAAGGAGCTCTTCGGAAACAACACCTTTTTTAGCAGTGATTTGAATTTGGCCAGTTCTGTCTCTTAAAATTATGAATTTTAGTTTTCCCATATCTACAAATTTGTGAACCCATCCTGCAACTTCTACTTCCTGACCTTTCTTCAGTTTTGCCTCTCTTACATAATCAGTTCTTAACATAAAAGCATCCCCAATTTGATTAGGGAGGGATTATTTTAAAATTAGCGCTTTTATCCGCCGTTTCCATTTTGAATTGAATGTATATAATCTATGATTCTATCCACTATTGCTTTGAATGATTGAGAATTGTAATCTTGGGTATGGATGTTAAGGGAGGCTGTATTTCCCTCTTTCATTAGGAATAATATTGCAGTGCTAGCACTGTTTTGTGTAATTTCTTTGGCGCGGCTTGTGCTTGAAAGGAACTGGACTACTCGTGAATAATCACCCTTGGTTATTCTTCCCATTCTATTTCGAGTCCAATAACGTCTAACGTTTGCTTTTGCAGCAACGAATGGGAAGTAATTAGCTCCTATGGATTTATTTGTTCCAAGAGGTCTTAATCCTTCAATAATAAGAACAATTGCAAGCTCTGCTTGTTTTCTACTAAGACCATGTTCTTCTACAATTGCAGTTATTTCTTCAGAAGTTACTACGAATCCTTTGCTGAATTCCATATCTCTAAAGGCCGCATTTTGCACGATGGGTTCGGTTATAGGGCGAAGATATCCTTCTGAAACGATATCACCTCCATCTAATTCTGGTTCAAGGGAATCAATGAATTTATCTATCAGTTTTTGAGCATGGGATGCGGATTTTGGTTCAACTGCTTGATTTTTGCAGAACTCTCTAAATAATTCTAATCCATCTTTATCTCCTGCAAAAAAAGATTCTATTGTATAATGCGCAGCCAGAAAATCTGCTGTACTATTAGGAGAATCCTCAAATACAATTAGTCCAGAAATGCCTTGATTACGAGATAATACGTCTTTTGTTACTGAGACTCGTGTGCGCCTTTGAGTAGGAAAATGTTTATTCAAAAGGTCTGGGAAATTTTCTCTAAGAGTATCAAACACGGGTTTTCTTGCAATCATAAGTGAAGTGCGTGCGTTTACTCCGGGTTTTAAAGTAATCGTGTCTTTCAAGAATAAAAGGAGTTTTTCAGCTTCATGTGAAGATAGAGTGGGAATATCAGTTGCACGAAAAGGCCTATCATTAAGCATCAAAGTTGTTCTTCCTCCAGCAGTAGGTCTTAAACTAAGTTCAAATTCACCTAATTTAAATGGGTCACGACCATTTCGAACAAAAACATCTATTGCCCATTCTACTTGTTCCTGTATATATGCGCCTGATCTTTTTACTTCAGCAGTGAGAATTATTTCTGCTTTTTCCATATCACTGCATCTTTTCTGATTTTCTGCTTTTTCAGTTTTCCATACATGTTCGCACATAAAGAGATAGCCGCGTAGGTCTGGCCTTGCCATTTCCGGAGAATACCTTTCTCTGCATGGAAATAAGCGCTGATTTTCTTTTATGAGCCTTGCTGTCTCTGAGTCGGATAAACCTTCTTTTTTTGCAAGCGGTTCCACAGCACGCCTGGCCATTACTTCTGGAAATGCCTTAATCGCGGTTTTCATAGAATCGCGGATTGCTCGCATTGCTTCTAAGTGTGGTATTTTTCTTATTAGCATGTATTATTTAGGAGATAACCCATATAAAAACATATCTTTCCGCTTTCTAACATTTATAAATATTCTACCTGCGTCTAGTGACTATTTTCCGTACATCCTTTACAGTACTAAAATCATAGATTGCACCGTCTTCTATAGGAAATACGCGCGTATCACCTATATTCACAGTGTTCAGAATCGGGGAAAGGAATTTAGAAGTGCTGAGAACGTCTGTTCCAGGGGCCCATGGATTAAGCGAAGGAAGCACAATCA
>JAHJBR010000060.1 GCA_018813445.1 Microcaldota archaeon
GGGAGATATGGTTAAAGCATCTGCGCCCCAAAAATCAAATGCCTCTTTTGCATATGCTTCCGAAGTTTTTCCTATGTCTCCTCTTTTTGCATCTAAAATGATTTCCACTTTTCCTTTGTATCTATCAATTATTGATTTTAGTGCTTGTAAACCCTCAAACCCATATTGAGCAAAGAATGCATAATTTGGCTTTATTGCAACTATCTGTTTTTCTGCAATTAGAAGATCAGTTATTCTAAAGTAATAGTCTTCGATCTTTTCCTTTATAGTGGGTTTTTCAGATTTTATTTTTTCAATTACTGGATCTATCCCAAAACAAAGAATAGTCTGTTTTTCCCTGGCATTTTTCTCAAGTGATATATTATTCATATTTAGCACCATACTGCTTCTCATATTCCTTAAATGCTGCAAGTAGCTCATCGTCCACATATATCTTTCCATCTATTTCTCTATTGTGCAAATAGGTGAATACGTTCGATATTTTTTCTATTGCGTGTACTCTTATCAGCAATTCTTCCTCAAATTCCTTTATCGCATTTTTGGTGTTTCCTCTCTCTTCCCTATCCACTGCAATTACTATCGCTTTCACATCCACGCTTGCAACTGATTTGAGCTTTCTCAATGCGTCTTCCTTTGTTCCTCCAGTGGTGAAAACATCGTCCACCATTATTATGCGCTGATCATCCCTTGGACCATCTCCTACGAAAGCACCTTTATCACCATGCTCCTTTACCTCTTTTCTATCAAAAAGCCAGGTCTTTACTATTTTGAAATCCTTATCCAATGCAATGGCGGTTGCAACTGCAAGAGGTATTCCTTTGTATGCAGGACCAAAAATAGTATCAAACTCGTTTCCAAACAGTTCTTTTATCTTTTTTGCAAAAAAATGCCCTAACCCCGAAATTGATTTTCCACTAAATAAAACTCCAGTAGTAATGAAATACGGAGTTTTCCTTCCGCTCTTTGTGGTGAAATCCCCAAATTTCAAAACATTGTTTTTTGCCAAATATTCTATAAATTCCGAATTCATTTTCCCACCCCATTAGTATTTTGAAAATGGATTGTATTTTTCGTATTGAAGAAAAATCTGAAATTCATTTCCCATCTTTTGTTTATCTTGATTTTGCGCCTTCCCTTACTGCTTTTACAAAATCCTTGATTTTTTGAACCGCATTACTGTCTTCAAATGCAGTTCCAACTTGGATTATATCTGCACCGGCTTTAATTACATCTTTAGCTTGCTCATGGGTTTTTATCCCACCTGCAACTATATATGGAATATCAATAAATGAAGAAACTGCTTTTACCATTTCCAAAGGAACATGGCCATTGGCAGGATTGCTTCCTGCATCAGTAATTACGAATCTGAATCCCATGTATTGTGCGCCCAAAGCCATTGCTGCTGCAATTTTTGGCTTTTCACGTGGGATCAGTTCAGCATCTCCAACCCAGCCGACTGTTCCGCCTGGCTCAACGACTATATATCCTACTGGAAGCGGTTCCACACCATATTCCTTTACCATTGGGGCTGCAAGCATCTGCGCTCTTGTTATCCAATAGGGATTCTTGGAATTAAGCATGGACATGAAATAGATTGCATCCGCATATTTGGTTACTGTGCCTATGTTGCCTGGAAAAAGAACCACTGGAACATTTACATTCTCCTTAATCATTTTGGTTACTTTATCAAGCATGTCTCCCTGAACCCCTGTGCTTCCACCAATTAGAATTACGTCTGTGCCTGCTTCGTTGGCATTTTTAGCGGTTTTTGCTGCTGCTTCAAGATTCTTATGGTCAAGAGGATCTATCACTGTGAAAAGCAGGCCTTTTTTCTTATCCAGCTCATCGTTTATGTACTGCTCTATTTTTCCGATTTTCATAAGTATCTCCTCATAATAAAAGAATGGTTATACATCTCAAAAAAGGTTTAAATACTAGCTTTATTATTCAAAATAGGATTTAAATACATTTATATACATAAAGTAAAACCAAATGGTGCTTATTTGTATCTCCTTCAAACTATCAAATTTCTGGAAGTAGTACTATACTTTCTCTTACGGCAACCAAAAAATGTGATAGTCTTAAATAAATGTGTGTGGAAAAGAACATTGGTGACTTAATGGGAAGATTATATTTACGTGCAGCTGCAGCTACACTCACTATCCTACTTGTAGCCAATCCGTTTTCATGCGATAAAAAGCCTGCACCAGAGAATTTTCTGAAAACACCTACTGCGATATGTGCATTAGGTGTAAGGAATGCATGTGCAGATGAATCCAGATATGCTATTGAAAAAAGCAAAAGAGGAACAACTGTAAAATTCACAAGGGCTTTGGACGCAAGTAAGATTGTACTTGGAGCAATAAAGGACATGCAGGAAAAATACGGAATCAAAATAAAGCCAATCTATAATGGTGGCAAAATCACAGGCTTATTGATTAGAAGCGAGGATGTAAGTGCTGGGCAGGTTGAAAGCATTTATCTTGCGGTTAATGCATTGGACATAAAAAGGCAGCAATGATTTTAATATTCGCTTTCTGGTATGTTCGCTTCTTTGCGAATTTTTTTCAGAATTAAGGAAAAGAATAGCGCGGATTTCATATAATTATAAGTATAGCGAACTGAAGAAGCAGTTAGAACAGTCGTAGGGATCAATGCCCCTAATTCAAGGAACAAAAGTGCTGCGGCCTTATAGCCCAATGCATGTAAGATTATTGAAGCCACAAAACAGGTAACTCCTGAAGCAAGTCCAATAGCAACTGCATTCATATTATGTGAAAGCGTATAAAATAGGCCTGCGATTTCCTTGGATGTTTTTAGCTGAAGAGCCTTCAGTGCTGATTGAAA
>JAHJBR010000061.1 GCA_018813445.1 Microcaldota archaeon
CAATGCAACCGTTTCAAATTGCCTAGCTGATTTGGATGATCCAGAAAATAGCTGCAGCTACATAGTTCCAGATATTCCTGATTGTGAATGCATTGGTCCAAATTGCTGCATAAATGCTCCTGGGAGTTCTTGCGGAGTGCCATTACATTGCACAGCCGGCCAGACCAATTGCCAAATCTCCTGCTCTGGTGCAAGTTGCCTTAATTATAATCATGCAGCATACTGGAACAGCGATGGAGGAACCTGCTCATGCGTTGGAAAAGATTGCACTGCCCCAAGTACAAAATGCAATTCCTGCTTCAACACCACACAAGGAGCCTGCTTCTTTTCACCAAACGTAACCATAAACTGTGCAGAGGAATGCGGAATAGATCCAACCAACAAACCAGTTCTGCTTACTCCTTCTGAATTCGCAAAGAAATCAGCAGATAGTATGTTTGGAAGAGAGGACATAAAGAACGTGAGCCGCCTCCTAGTTCCTGCATACCTTCTCCCATTGATAAACATAGTCGTAACCCTAATGTTCATACGAGGGCTTTCCGCTTACCTAGGCGGGGATGTTGAAATCCCAGGATTTGTAAAGGTGCTGTAATGAAAAAGCTTATCGCACTCTTATTCTTCATTTCCCTTTCCTTTTCAGCTTCAAACTGGCAAGACCTAAGCATAATCGCAATCTTAGCTTCAATATTCGTGCTGGCAATAATGTATGCAGTTGGCCATGGTTTGGAAATGAATGATTTGAAGTTTCTTGCAAAAGAAGAGCTTGTGCAAGTAGGTGCAACCGCTTTACTTGTAGTTTGCTTCTCAGCCCTAGTACTGATGTTCCAAGACCTGCACATGAATAGCACAGTAGCAGTTACAGAATCAATAAACAACATAAAAGTCATGGGCCAAGGATTTGAAGCAGCAGGAAATCAAATAGGAAAAGAAGCAAGCAAAAGCACATGGTGCTCAATGGCTGCTGTGGGCTTCAATATTTCTCCTTGCGGTGGATTCAGAATGATTTCCCCTGTAATCTCATTAGCAATGCAAGTTGTTGCAACTGCATTGGCTGAACTTCAAGGTTTACTCACTTTAATGAATTTTGTAAATGCATGGCTATTTCCAATCCTCTTTCCATTAGGATTATTCCTGCGTGCATTCAAATACACTAGAGGTGCAGGAGGTTTGCTAATGGCTTTAGGAATTTCTGCATATTTGGTTCTTCCTCTTGTTTATGTAACAATTCATGAGTATGTAGTCGGATGCGCAGCAGCAGTAAGCGGCGCGCCCTATAACTCTGCCCAAGTTCCAAGAGTTGCAGCTTCTTGCGATGCATATGATACAGATGGGCTAGCTAATGAAGATAATGCCATATCAGTATTATTCGGTCCAGGTCATGATGGAAAAGCCGGCATATATGAAGGTCTAAACCGCCTTATCTACTACGCACTAATCGACGCAACTCTAACCACTATTGTCTCACTTGCAGTAACAATAATCTCAATAAGATATATTCTTCATCTGACTGGCGCAGAGGTAGATGTAAGCGCACTTTCGAGGTTGATATGATGCGCATACTCATAATACTCTTGCTTTTTTCCTCCATATTCTCAGCAGCTTCAGTTACACTTGAATATCCTCTTGCGAACAGCCTAACAAATAACCCGAATGTAACCTTCTATTGGTCCCCTTCTGGATTTGGTGCAGACTTAAAATGCGATCTTACTTTAGATGGATCAAATGCAAAAGACGATTATGAATGCACCAATGGAGTAATATGTGATTATAATTTGAAAATGGGCGATGGAACATATACTTGGAGCATTTCCTGCACAGATGGTTCTGGAACAACTGACTCAAGTGGCGCATCAACATTCACAATAGATACTCAATCTCCAGTTACTGAATTCATTGCCCAGAATTCCACTGGAACCTATGAATTTGGAACCTTTTCAGACAGTGATGTAAACATAACTATGTCTTGCCCAGGTGAAACCGGAAGCTACGAAATTTTCTATTGCATAGATAACAAAAACCTGTGCGAACCAAAGGACAAATACCTATTCACTCTAATCACAATAAATGATCCTGGAACAAGTTATTTGCGCGTAACCAGCAAAGACATTGCAGGCAATTACGAACCAATAATAGTCAAGCCAGTGCAAATCACTATTCCTTCCCAACCTGTGCAACAGTATGGGGTTTGCGGTTCTTCTGATTCGGTTATGAATGGAGTAATGTCCACAGCCTTCCTCTCACTTATCATACTTACATTGATAATTGCAATCTCCTATGCTGCGTCCCAAGCAACATCCAACCCAAAACTTTCCATCTGGGCAAAAACCGAACTCGTGCAGATGTTTGTTTCCGCAGCCTTTGTTTTGATTCTTATAGGAGTGGTAAACAGCTATTGCAGTTTCCATGTAAGCGATATAGCCTCCATAGTCCAAGCACCGGCACAAGGTTCAGTTGATTACTCAATTTCAATTTCCCAAGGCGCAGAAGAATACCTAAGAGGCGCAGCAAAGTTTGCCTATGAATCCACAATCAATTCCCGTTTTTACCTAGGCGCAATAAACCAATTAGAATCATATTCAATCTGGGAATGTCCGCTCTGGTGCTTCATGTCTGTTGGAGGAACCGGAACAGGACAATCTCCAAAAGCAGGAGTATCCTTCTATTCCTCAGGATTCAATTTGCTTATGAACTCCTCTCTAGGAGCTACAATGTCTGCACTTATGCATGCATTCTTCATTAGGTATATAGGAAGCGGGTTATTCCTTTTCCTACTCCCATTAGGAATACTTGTGCGCTCCGTTCCGTATATGCGCACATTCGGTTCAATAATTCTCGCAGTGCTTTTTGCATTCTATGTAATCTACCCAGTAATACTTACTGCATTCTATATTTCTTTATACAATCCAATGATGGCTGCAATGCCGCCTCAACCCAATGAACATCTTTTAATTCAAAAAGGAGATGCCGGCGGCTGGCTTACAGGACAATATGCTCCAAACTTGCATGTAACCTTTTCTGATCTTTCAAATTCCGCATCATCCGCAGCCCAAGGATTTTTCTTTGCATTCATAATACCTAATCTTGCGCTTCTTGCAGCATCCGCCGCCGCCATATACACTGCAAGGTTACTCGGAGAAGAGTTGGATTTAAGTAGATTGACTCAAATGGTGTAAACATGAAAGCATTGCACGCACTTTTTTTCATTCTCATGCTTTCTGGCATATTTTCAGCAGAAACATATTACCCAGTTCTGGATAATGTTGGTGAGTTCACTGCCTGGAACACTGGGTGGGGCGCCTTAATTGTGTATGCAATGCTGATTGTCTTTTTTTTCTATGCAATTGTTTATGTGCTTTCCTTCGCCCTTCAAAGTGAAGAGATGAAAAAGAGTGCAAAAGGCCATATTATAGATACAATATTCACAGTTTTGCTTGCAGTAATGGTAATTTCAATAATGAATATGTTTTTCCAATACATGCAAGTAGAAGTCCTTACAGGCATGTCAGTAACCTGCGACCGTTTTGGAACAATTACTTTAGGTGATTCAGGGAGCCCATACGACGTAATAAGATGCAGGCTAATGGAAAAAGCCTCTTTCCTTTCAGTCCTATACCAAAATACGATCTTTTCATCAAGAGGTGCTTTTGAAGAGCTTCTGCTCAATCTCCTGCTGAACAGTGTCAACAAGCTCAAGACGAG
>JAHJBR010000062.1 GCA_018813445.1 Microcaldota archaeon
GCTATTATTAATGAAAATTCACCTATTGCAAGCATCAGCAAACCAGAACGTATTGCCTGCTCTTTTCTATATCCAAGCAGGTATGCAGAAGTGGCAATGGCGCCAAGAATCCCAAAAAATAAAAGCGGCAATACAATAAGAATCAGTTGGAAATTAGCCACCATAACTCCTATGTCAACAAGCATGCCGATGGAAATGAAAAAGAACGCTGAAAAGACCATACTGAGTTTTGAAAGCGTTTCTTCAGTTTGTTTAAATCCCTTTACTGAAGCAAGTATGCTGCCTGCAAGAAAAGCACCCATACTCGGCGCAAGTCCAAAAGAAGATGCAAGAAAACCCATAAGCATTGCAAAACTCAGGACAAAAAACACCACTACTTCAGAAGAACCAATCACAAACAATTTTCTAAAGAGCCAGTTTATTAATCTCTGAAGAATTACATATGCAACTATAATTGCCACAAGTGCCTTAATTACAGATAGTAGAACAGAGACTGCCCCAATATCATGACCTATCGCTACTCCAGAATACACTGCAAGAATGAACACTGCAAGTATGTCTTCGATTATAAGCACGGTGATCATTGATTTCACTTCACTTGCTCTTTTAAGTTCCCTATCAGCAACAATCTTCACAAAGAAAGTAGTGCTGGATATGGTGAGAACAGACGCAAGCACAAGGGGCACTAAAGGATTCACTCCATCGAGTCCAAGCAGCAGTGAAGCTTCATAAACCAATAGGAAAACAACAGCATCCTTTACAAACCAAATGGTCAAAGAGCGCAGCCATACTTCAGCCATTTTTCCTATACTAATTTCCATCCCAATAGAGAATAAAAGAAGCACTGCACCAATCTCAGCAAAAACCTCTATATACTGAAGGTTATCTGTAGTTATTATTCCAAGAATATTTGGCCCTATGAGCGCGCCTGCAAAAAGAAGCCCAATCAATGGAGGAAGTTTAAATCGCATCGCAATAACTATGCAAAGCATTGATGAAAGAAGAATTATTCCAATTTGAGTCATCACATCTACTGCAGTCATGTTTGTGATGTTCAGTTAATATTTTTATTATGTCGCAATTTCATAGCACTAATTAAACAACAGAATTATAAATGAACGATTAATTATTTCAATCCCAATTGAAGTTTAGCCTTTTTGCTCATCATATCTATACTCCAAGCAGGCTCCCAAACCACATGCACATGCACATCCTTTACTCCTTTTATCTCTTTTACTTTCTGCTCAACCTGCATTGCAAACCATCCTGCAAGCGGACATCCTATTGTAGTAAGAGTCATCCTTATCTCAGCAAACCCTTTCTCCACTTTCACCCCATAAATAAATCCAAGGTCCACTATCCCAACTCCAAGCTCAGGATCTATTATTTCATTAAGCACTTTTAGTACTTGTTTTTCACTTACCATACCCACACCTTCATAAATATGCGTATATAATGCAACCCTCATGGTTTATATTGATTTTTAGGGAACATTAGTTAGTGATTCTTATGGAAAAGATAAAGACAGGCATAAGTGGGTTTGATGAATTGCTCAATGGAGGTATTCCAAAAAATAAGCACGTTGCAATCTACGGCGGACCGGGATGCGGTAAAACCTCATTCAGTTTTGAGTTCCTATATCGAGGCGCACAAATGGGTGAACCAGGCCTATATGTAACTCTTCAGGAGAATGAAGAAGAGCTGAAAGAAAACATGGAAGGAACATTCACAGACTTCAAGGACATAGACCAACTTATAAAATCAAAAAAACTATTCATAAAAAAACCTGAAAAATTCGATTTGGAATCAGTGGCAGAACTCATAGAAGACCATATTGCAGACCACGATATCACAAGAGCAGTTATTGATTCAGCAACCATTATTCATCTCTCATTCGGCAATGAATTAGAGTACAGGCAAACGCTTTTTGAATTCCTTTCCCTTCTAAGGAACATGGATTGCACAGTTCTAATGACTTTAGAAGCAAAAAAAGCAAGAAAGGAACAATTATCATTCAACATCGAGCATTATGTGATGGATGGAATTGTTAATCTCTACAACCTAGAGCAAGCAGACAAGCGCATACGCGCTTTGGAAATATTCAAAATGCGTGGAACAGACCATTCTCTAGATTTAGTTCCATTCAAAGTACTTCCTTCAGGAATAAAAGTATATTCTGGAGAAAGAGTGTTCTAGCTTTTCCAAAGGGATACATTATGTACGATCACAAGAAAGTAGAAAAGGACATGCTCGAGTTCTTTGAAAACCACAAGATATATGAAAAGGCAAAGAAAAAGAATGCAGAGAAAGAAAATTACTATTTCTGCGACGGCCCACCTTACGTAACCGGAGAGATCCATCCAGGGACAGCATGGAACAAATCCCTGAAAGATTCAATTTGCAGATATTGGAGAATGCGCGGATTCAATGTGCGCGCCCAACCCGGATTCGATACTCATGGTTTACCAATAGAGGTAAAGGTAGAGCAAGAACTAGGAATAAAGAAAAAAAATGAAATAGAAGAGATAGGAATAGGAAAATTTGTAGATAAATGCAAGACATTCGCGAACAAATACATAAAGATAATGACTGGTCAGTTCAAGCGCGTTGGAGTATGGATGGACTGGGACGCACCTTACGTAACCTATTATGATGATTATATTGAATCCAGTTGGAAAACCATTAAGCTTGCACATGAGAAAGGGCTTATGCATGAAGGAATGTATGTTCTTCCCTTTTGCTATAGGTGCGAAACCAGTGTTGCAAACTATGAATTGGAATATGGGGAGGAAAGCGACCCAAGCATATATGTAAAATTCAAAATTAAAGGAAAAGAAAACGAATATTTTGTAATATGGACTACTACTCCCTGGACCCTTATTGCGAATATGGCCGTAATGGCAAATCCAAAATTTGCATATGTAAAAGCCAAAGTAGGAGAAGAAATCTGGATAGTTGCAAAAGAGCGTTTGGATGCAGTTCTAGGATTTGTGGATGAAAGCGCAACAGTCCTTGAGGAATTTTCAGGAAAAAGAATAGAATCAGTGGAATACGAACATCCCTTCCAAGACCTGATTGAAAAACAAGCTGAAAGAAAAGTAGTGCTCAGCGACGAATTTGTTTCATTAGAAGATGGTACAGGACTTGTGCACTGCGCACCTGGACACGGTCAGGAAGATTTCATAATAGGAAAGAAATGCGGACTTGAAATATTCAGTCCAGTGGACGAAGCCGGGATATATACAAAAGAGGCCGGCACATACTCAGGAATGAATGTAAGAGAAGTGAACAGCGAAATAATAAAAATGCTCAAGGAAAAAGAAGCACTTGTAAGCGAACAAAGAATTAAACACCGTTATCCTCATTGCTGGCGTTGCAAAACCCCATTAATATTCAGAGCAACAAAACAATGGTTCATTCTTATTTCAAAACTTAAGGAAAAAATGTTCTCAGAAATTGAAACAGTGGAATGGCACCCTCTTTTTGCAAAAGAGCGCTTTAAGGAGTTCGTTTCCCAAGCCCCAGACTGGTGCATAAGTAGACAAAGATATTGGGGAATCCCACTTCCAATTTGGAGATGCACAAGCTGTCCAGAAATAAAGGTTATAGGCTCAAAGGAAGAGCTTCCTGAAAAAGGGAAAAAGCTCAAAGAATTACATAGGCCTTATTGCGACCAACTTCCTATTCCTTGCGAAAAATGCAACTCAGAAATGAAGAGAATACCTGATGTTTTAGATGTGTGGTTTGATTCAGGAAACGCTCCTTGGGCCAGTCTTACAGAAAAGGAATCAGAGCAATTCGGAGAAATAGCTGATTTTGTAATGGAAGGCCAAGACCAAATAAGGGGTTGGTTTTACTCTCTTCTAGGTTCAGGCCTTTTGCGCTATGACCATATCTCTTATAAGAAGCTGCTTATGCATGGCTTTTTTGTGGATGAAAAAGGAGAAAAAATGAGCAAAAGCCTAGGAAATTTTGTTCCAATTGAAAAAATTCTTGAAGATTATGGTGCAGATAGCTTTAGGCTTTGGGGGGCAAGCAACACTGTTTGGGAAGAGCTTAAATTCAATTGGAATGAGCTCAAGGAAGCACACAGCGATTTAGATATAGTAGTAAATATGCAGGTTTTCTTAGAACGTTTTTATCCAAAGAAAAAAATATAAAAGACAGAGCTTACGATAGAGGATAAATGGCTTATCTCTAGGCTCAATAGCACACTCAAAGAATTCCACAAGGGCTTTGAAAGCTATGAGCTCAATGCTGCCCTTAGACCACTCAGACGCTTTATTGTGGATGATTTGAGCAGATTTTACATGAAAGTTGCTAAATCCAGAATATCCAAGGGAGAAAATGCAGAAGCA
>JAHJBR010000063.1 GCA_018813445.1 Microcaldota archaeon
GATAGAAATGCCTTGTAGAATTTGTTGTTTGAAAAAACCAATGATTCAAACTGCGCATTGGGTATCCATTGCTCGCCCAGGACCGGCTTGGTCATTAAATAGATTGGAGAACCTCCTTCAACTTCATAGTCTAAATTGTTGGTTGCATATCTTATGTAAAATAAATCTTCAGTAGGATACAGGTCTTCATAGCACTGGCATGTTTGTTCAATGCACATCCAATAGCTAATCGTTCTGCTAAAATGATATTTGAATTGCATTATTGCTGAAAAAGAAATATTTGCTTTTTCCCCTATGTGAGCTGAAAGGAATGATTGGTTTAGAAGAACTGGATTCTGAGAAATGTTTTGCATAGTGAATGTAGAATTATGTGTAATGATTGAGATGTTTGAAGAAATGGAAAAATTCTGGAATGTTTTTGAATAATAGCTGGTACAGCCATGATCATCTGTGTAGCTGTCACTCTCATCTGATGCATAGTATGCATACCTCCATAAAGCACGCGTGTTTTCATCTGAAGAGATGCGATTATCAACTGATGGGTAAACGGTGATTAATTCTGCTTCAGCGCACCCAATTGGATTTGAATATGTGGTTGTATTTTTCTTCATGCAATTTGAGTCTAAAAGTCCTGGGGCGATTGCATCATTGTTCGCATTAACTTCTGAATGAGGTGGGTCAGAGTAGGCAAAAACAGCTATTGAAAGGCAAATGAGAAAGAATAATTCAGTCTTCATAAAAGCTCAACTAGATTGTGCATAGTTGTGAATATGATTGCTGCATTCTTGAGTTTTAGCTCTAGTGCCGCACGTTCAGCTTCCTTAAGTGAAGAAAGATAGCTTTGCCTTGCTCCATTATCCTCAAAAACAACTATTGTTCCAGGGGTTGCGCGATGAGCATCGAATCTTAACTTCCTTTTACCAAATGAGAATCCAGATCCATCTTCTTTGAACTTTATTCCATGTTCAATCAATTTATCACGCGCCATTCTTCTTAGGGCATTTTTTTGCGCATCTCCCCATTCAGGTAAACCATAGAGTCCAGAGTGGCTTAATACGATGTCTTTTTCCTGCATTTTTTTCATTATTGCCTCGATATTTCCTTCATTGATCTCTCTTCCACCAGTGAATTGCATGAGTCCTATTGCTATTTCTTTTGCATAAAGAGGAGTATTCTTCCACCCGAATCTTTTTTCCACAGCATTAATTGCATGGATCACTTGGGCTGTTTTAAGTCTTATTTCTGGATTAGATACCTGTGTGCCTTCTGGAACTATAATCTTGTAATTTGATTTTTTCATCAGTCTAAAGCCCATATATGATACGGCTACTATTACTGCACCTATCCCTAAGTATTTGAGATAGAATTGTAGTAGGTCTTCTTGGCCATTCATATATTCAATTTCCTTTTTCTGGCCAAATATTTGAATTATGAATATATTTGTGCCTTCTTTCAGGGTAGCACGGACTGAAAATTTACCGTTCTTGATATCCAATGGCACAGTTTTATTTGAATGTGAAAGACCCGCAAGTACTCGTTCATCTGAAATAGGTTTTCCATCAATCAATGCAGAAAATTCAAAATTATCCCCGTAGGCATTTAATAGAGAAATGCTGAGATTCTTTACATGGATACGTTTTGCACCTAACATTCCATTTGAGTCAAATACTGAAAGCAAATAATCTCCAGGTTCGTATGGGCCAAGCTTTATGAAAAATGCTTCCTCGCTCCTCACACGTTGTAATTCGCCTTCAGTTATTCTGTTCCCGTCTTTTTCTACAGTGTAATATGCTGTGCCATATGAATAGTTGAGTTGAAGCGTGATTGGGATATTTTGCCATTCAAAAACATCTTCAGGGCCAAACATCTCAGCGCGGCCAGATATTAATTCTAGGGAATCTGCAGGCGGAAGCATGCGTAGCCAGCTTGCATTTTTAAGGTTGATAAAGACTGTTTTTGTTCCTTTACCTGAAAATGGAAATACCTCAGCATTGGTTAGGGCCCAGGAATTACTTTCGATTTCAGTTAAAAGAGAGCTGTTGGATTCGTCATAAAACTCATCAAGTGTTTTTTCGATTACTGTAATGTGTTCTTTTGAAGATGATGATAAATTGGAATACCATTGTTCATGGAGAAGGTTTTGGGAATATAGAAGATCAAGTTTACCGATGTAAATCAGATGATTGGATTCTGAAAGGTTATCAACACGGGAAAGGATATCCATGGGCATTGCTCCAGAAGGTATAATGATTATTGAATTATATGGTGAATAGATTTGTTCCACTTCAGAAACTGTAAATCCTTTTTCTTCAAGTGTTTTTATGAATTCTAGGAAAAAGGGGTAATTACCTGTTGAAAGATAATCTTGCTTAAGTACGATTATGTTGTTTTTGGGCTTTTCAGAAAGTGCAAAGAGCTGTACTTCTCCAGAACCATTATAGGAAAATGTTGCATACCCATATTCACCTGCCTTTCCAAAAGAAACGGATTTTGCAGTTCCATTTTCAAGGATTTGGGGTGCTATTGGCGCATCTTCAAAAATTATCACAGCTGCAACTATTATCAACGCGAAGATTAGGATTGCTGGAATCAAATTTCGGTTCATAGGCTAACCCTGGATTTCTCAAGCCAGTCTAAATCATTTTTGTAAAAAGTGCGTATATCATTTACACCCATCAGAAGCATTAGTGGTCTTTCCAAACTCAAACCCCAGGCAAGCACTGGATAGGTGTCTGCAAGAGGAATAGAAACTTCTGGACGCATCACACCTGCACCACCCATCTCGATCCATTTCTTCCTGTCTTTGAAATAGCATTCTATTTCCAAACTAGGTTCAGTGTATGGGAAAAAACTCGGTCTGAATCTTATTTCCTCAAACCCCAGTTTACGATAAAACTCTTTCAAAATTCCAAGAAGCTCGCGGAAATTTGCCTTTTCTGAAGCGATTATCCCTTCAACCTGGCAGAATTCAGCAAGATGCTTGAAATCAGTTGCTTCATTTCTGAATACACGGCCAATTGAGAAGTATTTTTTAGGTTGGGTTTTCATATTTGCAAGGTATCTTGCACTAAGTGCAGTTGTGTGGGTTCGTAATACGCGTCTTTTTGCTTCTTTTTCTTCCCATCTGGAAAGCCAGCCTTTCTCATGCACTTCCTTTATTCTGGAAACTAGCTTTTTTTCCGGAAGAGGCTCTTCGCCCTCAAGATAAAATGTATCTGCAAGTTCTCTTGCTGGATGGTCTTGTGGTTGGAAAAGTGCGTCAAAATTCCAGAAAGCGCTCTGGATGTAATCGCCTTGCATCTCTTCGAAACCAAGGTCAGCAAATACTCTTCTTATTCTATTCATTGCAATGGTGATTGGATGAAGGCGGCCAAGCTCTGCATTTTTAGCAGGTATTGTAATATCATAGGGTTTGAATTTTGCGCCTTTCCATTTTTTTGTGCGTAGGATTTCAGAAGTGAGGGTAGTTATTCCATCTATGCTAAGTTCTGCTTTGAGCCCGGCAGGTGTAATTTCCAATAGGGTTTGTTTTTCAATATTCTCGATTAGAATACCTCGCTCAATGAGTTCATCTTTAGAATAAAATAGATCATTTATTTGAGGCAGGTTTGAAGAAAACGCTGAAAGTTCAGATTCTAGGAGTTTGGTTTTTGGAATTAGTTTTCCGCCATCAGCAACTTCAATCCAGCCTTTTTTCTTTGCCCATTTAAGCCCAAAGCGTTTTTCATCCTCTGAAAGCTCAGCCACTGTTTTTCCATTCATTGCATTGAGCAATACTCTGCATTCGGGAAACATGGAACTCTTGTATTTTCTTCCTTCCTCACTTATATTGAATTTGGAATCTGAATTTATCTGTTTCACTAGATATCCCTTTTCCTCTAAGGAAGCAGTAGGCCGCATCAACGCATCTTGTGAAACTTCCAATGCCTGGGCAAGCTCAACTATCCCAATTTTATGGGATTTTTTCAAGTAATCAAGAATCTCTGGTTCGTATTTGTACATATTATCTCCTCGAAAGACGAAGGTAAAAAAACGATATTGCTAGAATAGCTGCAATTAAAAGCGCTGCAAGTCCCTCGGGACTTAGGAGGCCAATGCGCATTCGGTTCTGGAAATCAGAAAAGAATTCAAGGACTTCTTTATCAAGCCCTTGTTCTACTGAATAACGGACTGAAAATTGAGTGAGTGTTAGTCCTTGCCAACTGAGACCATCTACCTTGGCTGGGAACGTGGTGGTTTTCAGGTTTGAAGGAATAGGATTAACATAGTTCAAAAGAGCATTTGAAGGCAAAACTATCGAGAGCTTCATGTTAGGATTGAGCTGTATATTCCCGGTCGGAGTGCGGAAAAAATTTAGGGCTGCATCATTGAGCGTGTAGAACATTGTTCTGGGCTTGCTTCTTTCCATAATGAATAGGCCGCTGGAGTTTAGGATGGAGCCATCTTCTGCATAGTATGGCGCTGCTTCATAGTCCAGGATGATCTGGGCATACCACACATCTGAGACAGATAATGA
>JAHJBR010000064.1 GCA_018813445.1 Microcaldota archaeon
AGCAATAGTCGATTTCTCAACCGCATCTGGAAATCGCTCATGCCAAACCGCCAGTTCTTGGACAAATTTGCTTAATTCTTTGTAGAACACAATGACCTGTTTCTGAAGGGCATTGGTGAGTCTAGCCTCTTTGTCAAACAGATTAACAAATATTTTTTTAATGCCTGTTAGTTCGAGGACCAAAATGCTGGCCAATGATGCCCCACCTATATTAGACGCAATATTCGTTGGTAGTAATCCACGAACATCTGCCAAAACTGCTGCAATCCCAACAGCAAAGGCAGCAATACTTGCTAATCCAAGAAGAGAGTATATCTTGTTAGCTGAAGAGTAAACCACCTTTAAATAATTAGTTGCTTCGGATTTATCTATATGAATTTGATCTCCCAACCTATCCCTATCAGATCGGCATTCATCTAAAAGATTTTGTTTATTTGGTTCGAAATCATTGCCAGCTCCGAACTTTTTTATGGATTTTCTTACTTCACTAGCTGTATTTGAATATTTTGGGGTACACGTATTTCCAAGTTTACTTACTCTTTCTTGTAATTTTAGAACTCTTTCACCCAAGAATACAAGCTGCCATCTTTGCCTTGTAAATACAGAAGGACAGGCATTTGCCATCAACATATCTTTTGGAAATGCATGCTGTTTTGCCAAAATACTATGAGAATTCATTAAATCACCACAATATATTATAGTATACAACAATTTATAAATATTGGTAAATTATGCGCTTGGATGATTTCCCAGAAGGGAATCCAGATCTTTAATGAAGCTGTTTACTGCTGATTCTGCTTTAGATAAAGCATAGGAGATTCTGAATGTTTTTATAGAGGAAATTACAAATATCAAACCGCCTAATGCAAATGCACTTAAACCAGCTCCGATTGTGTTTACAGAAGTAAGGAAAAAAGGCACTGATCCGAATACTCCTGCGAAAAATGCGCAAGCACCTGCTGCAAGTTTAGTGGCAGAAGATCTGAGATTAGCAGAAATATCATAACTTAGCTCTTCTTTGTCTCTTGTAATTGCATTTTTTAGTTCTGAGGTATCACTTTTTAGGTTAGATCTATTAGGGCCATAACCCAATACGTGTACAAGCTTTCCAGGAGTAACTAGTTCCCTTTCACTCGGACCCCCATTTTCCCGATCAAACTTAGTGTGCACAAAACGATTACATACCAAGCCCATTATTTTTTTGCTTTTTTCTGGAAAAGTTCGCCCGCGGAATGATACTGGACGTAAATCATCACAAGTTTTAGTCATTTTTACTACTAATCTATGGTTAATACTCATTAGAACACCTTTTTATCTGGTATAGAGATATATGGGAAATTAATTTTAAATAGAATGGTAAATTCTAGTGTAAAGATAGCTATTTAATCAAGAAACAGCAAAGATAATGCACGGGATAATAATGCTAAAAATTGAAAAACTCAGCGTGAATATCGAAGGAAAACACCTAGTTAATGAAATAAACATGTGTATTAGTGATGGAGAAATGCATGTAATAATGGGGCCTAATGGAAGCGGAAAAACTACTCTTGCCTATGCGATTGCAGGCCACCCTAAGTATCAAGCTGAAGGAAAAGCATTATTGGATAATGAAGATCTGCTTGTGATGAAAGCTGATGAACGGGCAAGAAAAGGAGTATTTTTGGCTTTTCAGAATCCGCCTTCAATAGAAGGAGTGGGATTATTGAACCTTATAAGAAAGGCTAGAAATGCTAGGGGAACCGCTTCTCTGGATATAATGAAATTTAGTAAGGAAGTGGAAAAAGATGCAAAAAGCATAAAATTTTCTGAGGAAATGCTTTCCCGAGATTTAAATGTTGGGCTTTCTGGAGGAGAAAAAAGAAAAAGCGAGGTTATCCAGATGCTGTCTTTGGATCCAAAGCTTGCGATATTGGATGAGATTGATTCTGGGTTAGATGTGGATGCGCTCAAGACAGTTGCAAAGGCGATTGAAAAGGCAAAGAATGGAAAGAACATGTTTCTTATAATAACACATAATGCAAAGCTTCTCAAATACCTTAAACCTGATTTTGTGCACATAATGGTTGATGGAAGGATTGTAAAGAGTGGAGATGCTGGACTTTCGCAGGAAATTGAGAAAAAAGGGTATGAGTGGATTAAGGAAATCAGATAGAATGCGGGGCGAAATGCAATGATTGATGTTGAAAAAATAAAAAAAGATTTTCCTATTTTGGAAAGAAAAGTGAATGGAAAGCGTTTAGTCTATTTAGATAATGCGGCAACCACTCAGAAACCTAGGCAAGTCATTGATGCGGTTGTTGACTATTATTCAAATTATAATGCGAATGTGCATCGTGGATTGCATACGCTTGCAGAAGAGGCCACTATTGCATATGATGAAGTTAGAAAAAAGGTTGCAAAATTCATAAATGCAAAACCAGAGGAAATAATTTTCACAAAGAATAGTACAGAAGCTCTCAACCTGATTATGTATGCGTACGGAATGAGCAATGTGAGTGCTGGTGAAAAATTAGTTACCACTATTATGGATCATCACAGTAGTTTTGTGCCATTACAAATTCTTGCAAAAAGGAAAAACGCGAAGTTTGAAATTATGGATGTGGATAAGGAAGGGGAAATTCCAGAAAAGGAATATGAAAAGCTAGAAAATGCAAAGATTGCAAGTGTTGTTCATGCATCCAATGTAACTGGAACAATAAATGACATTGCAAGCATGAGTAAAATTGTGCATGAAGGAGACGGTGTATTTATTGCTGATGGAAGCCAAAGTGTTCCGCATATGAAAATTGATGTGAAAAAATTGGATATTGATTTTCTTGCATTTACTGGACATAAGATGCTTGCACCTATGGGCGTAGGAGTATTATATGGGAAAAAAGAATTATTGGAAAAAATGCAGCCTTTCCTTTATGGCGGTGATATGATTCTAGAGGTGCATGAAAAGGAAAGCAAATGGGCAGAAATACCGGCTAAATTCGAAGCTGGAACTCCGAATGTGGAAGGAGTTATTGGGCTTGGAGCTGCTATTGATTATTTGGAAAAATTAGGAATGGATAATGTAAGAAAGCATGATATTGCGATTACTAGGTATTGTATGGATGAATTGGGAAAAATCAGGGAAGTTAGAATTCTTGGTCCTGAAAACCCTGAGAAAAGAACCGCATTGGTTGGATTTGAGATGAAAGGAGTGCATCCGCATGATATTGCACAGGTTCTTGATTCAGAAGGAATAGCAATAAGGGCAGGGCATCATTGTGCTCAACCTTTGCACGAACGTGCAGGTGTAATTGCAACTGCAAGAGCCAGCTTTTACATTTATAACTCTAAAGAGGATGTTGATGCTCTTTGCAATGCATTGGAAAAAGCACAGAAACTTTTTGCGTGATCCTATGGACATTTATATGGAAAGAATTGTAGAGCTTCTTAAGAATCCACTCAATAAAGGGGAAATTGATGATGCAGAGATAAAAAAAACAGATTACAATCCATCCTGCGGAGACATGATAAGAGTATTTGCAAAAGTAAATGAGGGTAAAATAAAGGATATAAAATTCCAGGGACAGGGGTGCGCAATAAGTATTGCTTCAGCTTCTCTTCTAACTGAGTATGTGAAAGGAAAAAATCTTGAAGAAGTGGAGAAAATGGGGCAAAATGAGATGCTTGAAATTCTTGGTTTGGATTTGAGTAAAAATCCATCTAGAATAAAATGCGCCATGCTTGCGCTAATTGTTTTGAAAAAAGGGATAACTGACCTAGGAAAGAGTTGAATTTTAATAAAATAAATAAAAGAAAAAAAATTAAATCAGATTAGTCTTCTTGAGAAGAATAATCCTCCAAGCAGAGGCACTAAAAGTGCAGCAGCCGGAACACAGCAAAGATCATCAGTACCCAATGCTTGTGAGAATGCCTGTTTAAGTTCAAGCTCGTCCCCAGCACCATAATATTTCCCTCCTCCTTGGGTTACTGAATCTGAAACTGTCTGTTCACCAGATGCGCTTAAAGCAAATCCAACCACTTTCACTTCTACTCCAGATGCTTGAGCAGAACTAACTGCAGTAGTCACATCGCTTGAGTAGCCGCAAGTCTCTTCTCCATCAGTAAGGACAAGCATTTGTGCTCCATTTCCTACACTTTTTATATAGGTTGTCCCTTCGATTATTGAGTTTGCAATTGGAGTTGAGTATGAGGCACTTATGCCTTGTATCTGGTTCCTAAGTGTTGCTTTATCCATAGTGAATGTTGTCCAAACACTTATTGCGCCTGAGTTCGGGTCACCGCCGCTGTCGCAGTCGGTATATACCATTAATGCTATTGAATCAGAGTATGAATCTACTGTTTCCAAAGCTACTTGCTTCGCGGTTTCCAGCTTTGTCTGTCCAGAAGGGAGCGTGTCGTCCATGCTTCCAGAAGCATCTATAATCAGCAGGAGAGGCTTTGCCCACACCATGCTGCTTAATACTAACAATCCTAAAATCAGATTTCTCATCTTCATTCTTTCACCGCGTTTATTTCAACCACTTAATTTAAAAATTTAGTCATAGGCTCGATGAATTGGGAAAAATAGAAAATTGCAACAATCGTTTTACTACGGCAAAGAAAGAAAAATTGCGATCGCCGGGGATTTCAGCTCTTATTCCTTATTTAGGAATCAGAAGCATTTGAACCCGGGTCCCAAGCTTGGAAGGCTTGAATCCTACCGCTAGACTACGATCGCAGTAATATGTTTTTCTTTTCGTAAACGTTTTCTTTTTACTAAAAAGAAAATTTGCAGGGAGCAAGATTGTCAGCTTGCTGGCAATTTTTGTCGCCAGACAAAAGCTTTTGAACTTGCGCAGCTGCTAGAGCACCAACCCCTCAAGCTGGCGCGTTTGACCGGTCTCCGCCATCCCTGCATGTTAATAGGTTTACATCTAATGTATGTTTGAGTCCTATATGTAAATGTAAGTTCATCTAAAGAAAATGAACCGAATAAGATTACGAAAAAAGAATTTAAAAAGAATGTTATTTCTTCTTTTTTGCAGCCTTCTCGATTCCCTTTGCAAGTTTTCCCAAATCATCTTCGAGAAGTGAAGCTGCTCTGCGCACAAGATCTTTAGGTTCTATCTGATGGAATGATTCAACAAAAAAATCCTGACCATCTTCAAGAATCTCATAGTTAGCCATTCCTGCCTGGAATTTTGCGTGTTTTTTTGCAGTTCCAACTCTTGCTTTTGCCTCTAAACGGAGTGCTTGTCTTTCACTCAAAGTAGCAATTGGAATTTTCTCTCTTGCAATTTTGATATCTTTATCCTTAGTAGCTAGTTCCCCAGAAAGTACAGTTTTTGGACCAACAGAGTCTAGAAAAAATACGATTTCTGCATCCTCAGGGATTTTCGGAGGAGTAGTAATTGGAATTAAACCCATCCTATGTGCAACATATTCATCAAAAAAGTTAGATGTGTTTTCATAAAATGTAACCTCATCTATTGCAAGAACAGGAACGCTGCTCATTATGTAGCGCCTAATTAAATTTGCAAATGGTGCTTCCACACCTTTCAAGGAAAATTGCATTTTATTGTCTTCCTCTTTGGAGATTTCAATTTTCATCACAACACCATCAAACTCTTCTTCCTCTTCTGCCTCCTTTCTTCCTCATGGAATCCGTGGGAATAGGAGTAACATCTTCTATTCTACCGATTCTTATTCCCATTCTTGCAGTTGCCCTTACAACGGCCTGGGCACCTGAACCTGGTGTTTTAGATTTGTTTCCTCCTGGAGCTCTTATCTTTATATGAACGTGCGTGATTCCTTTATCTTTTAATGAGCTTACTACCTTACCTGCGGCCTGCATTGCTGCATAGGGTCTTCCTTCTTCGCGGGCAGATTTAACAATCATACCTCCACTTGCCCAGGCAAGAGTTTCTGCTCCACTCATATCTGTTGCGGTTATTATTGTATCGTTTTTAGATGAGAATACGTGAATTACTGCGAGTTTTCCTCTTTTTCTTGGATCATGATGTCTGGGCTTCTCTTCTTTTTTCTCTTCTGCTTTTTCCTCAACTTTTGCTTCCTTAGGTTCATCTGGTTTTTTTTCTTCTACTGGCTTTGCCTTTTCTTTAGGTTTTTCATCTTTCTTTTCCTCTTTAATTTTCTCTTTTTCTTCAGTCATAAAAATCATCCCTCTGCTTTTGGTGTTGCTGTTTCTGCTGGTTTTTCAGCTTCTGGTTGCGCTGGAGCAGCAGCTTGAGTCTCCTTCGGAGATTCTACTACTTGCTTAAGTTCAATTTCTATTTTCTTATAGTGCCTTATTCCGCTATCTTCAGCCTTTGCAACCAAATATGAAGGAATATCAACCATTCTTCTTCCTATTGCAATGAAACCATGGGTAATAAGTTGTCTAGCTTGAGCCATTGTTTTGGCAAGGCCTTTTCTAAGTACCCTTGTTTGAAGCCTTCTTTCAAGTACATCCTTTACAGTTAAAGAAAGAATATCTTCTATCTTGGATTTCTCATCGAGCACACCAAGACGCTGGAGTTTGGAAAGCACAACGTGCTGTTCCTTTTCCCTTTGTGAAGCTGGAAGTGAAAGCAGTCTTCTTGCTTCTCTCCTCACTTTCTTAAGCTCTTCCGCTGCAAGCCATAGTTCCCTCATGTTTTTCAAACCAAATGAGCGCTTGAGCTTGCTGTCTTCGAGTATTCTCGCTTTGTCCAAAAGTTTTTTAGGTTTGGAATATTTGTTTTTAAGCCTTCTTGGGTCTCCCATTCATTCACCCTTTCTTTTCTGCAGTCTTTGCTGCTTGTGCACCTGCTCCAGGTGCAGCACCCTTTGTTTGAGCAAGCACTGCTTTTCTAAGCACACCTACAGTCATACCTACACGGCCAGTGTTTCTTGTGCGCTGACCACGAGTCTTTTGACCATATGCATGTCTATATCCTTTCCAGGTATAAGAATTCTTTTCCCTATCAACATCCTGCTTAACAGCGAAAATCAAGTCATTCATTATTACGTGTTTAGACGTACCATCAATGAAATCTTTCCTTCTATTAAGCATGAATTCCGGTACTCCTTGTTTTTCAAGACTAACTAGAATCTTATCAATTTCTTCCATCTGAACATCTGTAAGATCTCCTACCTGAATGTCCTTTGGAACCCCTAGTGCTTTAGAGATTATGCTTGCAACTACGCGATTAAGGCCTTTTCCTATTCCGCGAACTCTGAGTAGGGCTTTATGCAGACGATAGTCTCCGCTTACATCCTTTCCTGCAATTCTTTTTATTCCCTTGGTTATTTTTTCCGCTTTCTTCTCTGGCCTTGGCTCTTTTTTCACTGGAGATTTCTTAACTCCTTTCTTATCTTGTTTATCTTGTTTTTTTTCATTTTTATCCGACATGAAGACTCACCGTATTGCTTTTAGAGTTCGTTTTAGCTAATTAAGTAGAACCTAATGCCATTCTATTTCAGTATAAAGAGTTTAAAAACATTTCGCCCGCGTAATTCAGAGTTTTGTTGATTGCGTGTTTGTTTTTAGTGAATAAAATGAGTTATAAATAAAAAATAATTCGCAGAGATCATCTTTTGTCCCAGAGGACAAAATCACTCTGACTCTATTTGTTCGCAGAGAAGAAATTTGCTGACGAATCAGCAAATATTCTCTTCTCACTTTGTTCGCAGAGAAGGAGATTGTCAGCTTGCTGGCAACTTTCCTGTGCCAGACAAAAGCTTTTGAACTCCTAAGCCCAGAGGGCACCAGATATCAGTTTCCGGTTTTCTGTTTCCAGTTTTCCGGAGATTCAAGTCTGGCGCGATACCAAGTTCTGCCATCTCTGCGTGAATGTAATGATGTCAAAAACAACATGTTTTTTGGCAGATTTAACCGATTCGTCGGTTAAACCGAACGCTGAGAATGTTTTTCGTAACAATGAAAAACGATATCTCTGCGTAAGCATATTTATTTTCTGAAGCAGAGAGCATTCGTCGAATAGACGAATCCAATCCCTGCATTAACAATATTAGATCAAAAAAAGAATATAAACTAATGTGATTATATCGGTCCGTGAAAGTATTTCAACAATCTGCGGACTGTGTCCTAGCAAACCACGTCTAAGCACGCTCAGCATCATGTCGAAATTAATTTCGTGGTTTGCTATAAATTAAAACTTATCCGCGAAGATCAATTATATCCTCTGGATTTTGTCCGGTCCCAATAAGAGTAACCGGCACTTGCAGCTCTTTTTCCACATTCTTTATGAAATCCTGTGCTTCCTGAGTAAGATTTTCAAATTTATTTACTCCTTCATTTCCAGGAAATCTTATATCTATTTTAGTAATTGCAATGTCTGTTGCACTGTTTATTTGTGCTGCCAATCTCAAATCATCAAAATGCAGTTCTTTACTGGTTCTTCTAGGTCTTCCAGTAACT
>JAHJBR010000065.1 GCA_018813445.1 Microcaldota archaeon
AATCCACTATAAGTTGGCATGAGGCGTTTTGGAATGAACCCACTGCTTTCCAGGTGAATGTATTTGTTGTTTGATTTGTAGAATATGAATCAGGAGGGCTAATTGGGAGAACATCCATTACCCCCATTTCTGGTGTGGATACTGTGAAATAAACAGTGGAATTGGTTATGTTTCCTTGAGTATTGTTGGCAAAAACAGTTATGTTGTTTGCGCCTATTGTGGCATTGAAGGTGGTATTGGTGCAAGATGGAAGAACTAGTGGTGGGTTTGAGTTCATTATATACCAGCAGCTAGATGCACCAGTTGTAGTGTAGTTCAGACTTATATTAGTATTATTATATGTGGTGTTGGTTGGGTTCTGGATTGAAATTGATAAAGTTGGGATTTCTTCTCCAATTCTAAATGAAACTGCGCTGGCACCAATATTTCCTAGGGTGTCGTTTGCAGATATGATTATTGTATGCGACCCATTTGAAAGTGCGGGCATAGTGGTGTTTGTGCAACCTGGTAAAGCTATTGATGAATTTAAATCAATTGAATACCAGCATTGATCTATTCCGTCTGAATCCCAAGCCGTGTAATTTATCGAGATATTGGAATCATTGTATGCGCGGTCAGTAGGACTTTGTATTTCAACAAGCGGGGCGTTCTGGTTTATAGTAAAACTTACTGAGGAATTTCCAATATTGTTCCAACTATCATTTGCAAACACATTTACAGAATGTTCTCCTTCGCGCATATTGGTTAATGTGGTGTTGGTGCAATTAGGAAGAGGATTGCTCACTCCACCATCAAGTTTGTACCAGCAGGAACCTAAATAAGTGACTCCGGAAACCGTGTAATTTAGAGGAGTAGTGTTTACTGCATAAATTATGCTTTGCGGATTGGAGATTGAAATGATGGGAGTTGTGCATACTCCGCAATCAGCAGGGCAGCTTGAACAGCTTTCGCCTTCAATATCGCATATTCCATCCCCGCAGGTATATACATCTAAAGTAAATGCTGTGGAGGAGTTTTGTGCAGATGGAGTATCTGAAGCAGATAAGTTGACTAGATGACTTCCAACTTCGGTTCCTGAAGTATCCAATAAAGCAGAGGTGCTGATATAGTTGGATGTACTCGGAGGCGAAGGAATACTGTACGGACCTAAAGAAACATTACACGTTACATTGTCGCATTGAGAAGAAAGATAGGTTTGAGTTGCTGCTGAACCACCAAGATTTCTTACAATATAGGAAGTATTTAAGGTCGAGTTTATAGGTGAAGATCTATCTGCAATTTCATCAAAAACTAATAGAGGTGCACTGCCGCTTTGGATTAATCTGAACCAGCATTCCTTTGAATCAGATACATTGAATTCATCTTGTATATTGACTGTTACTTTCCTGCATTCGGTTGTTGTGTTTTCAGATATTGTGAATGAAATAGTGGTGTTTAGACAAGATGTGCATAATCCATATGGATGGAAGCTGCTGGGCGGAAGGTTATAAGGCCCGTAATTATATGTGCATGCAAGATCAGTTGCATTAGTACATGTAACATCTAAAGAACAGGAACCAGCTGCGCACGTGGAATCAAGAGTGCAAGAATAACTGCCGCAAGTGTTGTTTAATAGAGCACACGAGGAGCTACCGCAGCTTACATTAAGGTTGCAGGTTGGACCGTCTTTGCAAGTTGTGCTTAATTCACAAGTACTATTTACCGCACAAGTATCATCGAAAATGCACATCCTATTGTCACAACTTACATTCATCATAATATTAGTTGCAGAACCAACTCCTATGTTTTTCATCACTACTTTTTTGTCGCTCTGGGTTGTTGGGCCACTAAGTACAATGTTTCCTAGATCGCATATTGTTTGTCCTGGTGCAAGAGAAGAATATGTGACACAGGATGAGCTATCAGAATCATCATCCAAAACTTTCAGGCTGTGCCAGTTATTGAGTTCAACTGTGAATGTATCTTGGTTGTTTATGGTTTCATCATCCGCGGCAACAGCCTTTACCACGATTCCGTTCCAAAAGTATGAATCGTCTTCTGGATAAATATTATCAACGCAGATTGCAGGATGCTTGTGATTTAAGGTTGTGTAATATTGCCCATTAGCTAGTATAACTACTTGATTACCATTACAAAGAGATACAAAGGATGGAATTGACATAGGTATTGTATGTGCATCATCCAACCATCTTTCTAGAGTAAGGTTGTATGTTCTTGCAACATAACTATGGTGGCTCATCTCAATAGTTGAGATGTTGCTTTCATTCTGAGTAAGCGAAATGTCAGGGGCATCTATGTAAACTGTTGTATTGAAACCTGCGACTGGAATATTGAATACTTTTCTAAAAGCTGGATTGAATCTAGTCCAGCTATTATAGATTGCTGAGGATGGAATACCACCAAAATTATATGTTAATGAGTAGAAACCTGAATCTTCGAAATATCTTTCAAAATTTTTCATTGAAAATCCGATTCCTGAAAGACGGATAGTTTCGATTTCTTGATCTTGCCAGATTGACCATGGGTCTTCAATGGGACCAAGGGGAACAACTTCATTTAATTTGAATGTCCCATTAGCAAGCATTCCACAATCCACAAGATCTAAATGCCTGGACCCAGTGGAAGTTGGTCTGCAAACTTCAAAAGGATTATAGCATGCTGATTCAGATGAGCATACATCTCCATAGCGCATGCATATTCCATTGGAGCACCTTAGAATGCATTTGCGAGTGCATTTTTGAATAGTGATTGGATCGCCTCCATCTTCGCAATAAGTGGATTTTACTTCCTTGGGCACGGGAACAGAAACATTTGCATATTCCATGCACACTCCATTGGAGCACCTTTTTGTGCACACAATTTGAGAGACATATTCGTAAATAGTTACGGTTCTGGAGTTTACTGGTGTTTGACTATACTCGGTATAGCAATCTGAATCTTCTGCCTCTTCTTCAGTCCATAATTGATCTACTCCAAAACCGCTTAAACGCACAGTGAAATCCCTGTAATTAGTTTCCAACGTGCTGTTATATCCTGAAGGAAGAGAAACATCAAGGAAAGGAGCTGCTGGTCTTACGGATTGCGTACAAAGAGGAAGTGGATCCAGATCTAGATTAATAATATCGAGTGCAGCTGATTGTGCATCAGTTGTTGGATTATAGGAAACATTTCCTTCAATTATTATTCCGAACAATTCAGATTCATTGGATGGAATATTATTCACAACTATTTGTATTTGCACTGTGGAATTTGCAGGAATAGTAATTGATGATTGGTTAAGGTAAATCGTTGAGGGGATCGGAAGTTCCTCTGTATGTAGATCATCTCTCCATCTTTTCAATGTAAGATTAGCATACATTGTATGGGCAGTAGTTGGATTAGTTAGGAAAACTGGCACATTCCATTGTGCTCCTTGTGCAGTTTCCAAATATTGTTGAGAGATCTCTATTCTAAGGGAATAGTTCTGTTCAGATGGATTAAACGTGGAGGTAATTAATTTAAGGCGGGTTGAGTTCTGACAGATTTCATAGCTACCGTTTGTGTAAGGGGCAAACATGCTTATGGATGATGCACCGTATCCAGATAGTTCATAATTGTTGAGTAAAGGACCAATGCAATAGCTTTCTGAACCTTCGTATAGTCGCAGTTGTACTGTTTCATCTATGTTGAAAGCACAGCTTACATTATCTTCTGAACCATACTTGAACTTTAGTACTGAAATTCGTTCTCCAGCCATAAAATTGATTTTGGATTCGTTGCCTGTGCTGGCTTCAGCAATGGTTATGTTATCCTCAGTTAAGGTTGCGTTTGGACTGCAGTAGAATTCTTGAGAAATTGTAGGATTTGGTTCGATGGGGGATCTTGGTTGGAATAAAGCAT
>JAHJBR010000066.1 GCA_018813445.1 Microcaldota archaeon
CAGAGCTCTTTCCACTGCCCATTATTCCAATTATGAGATTAGTGCCCTTTTTGAAATTGAGGTTAGTGTTCAGATGTGAACGCCAATTCTCAAGAGAAATAGAAGTTAGCATGCTTTCTAGGGTATTTAGTGGGTAAGAATTTTAAGACCACTTAATGGAACAGTTTAAATACATAATTATATATTTATAATAACATGAAGAGCCACATATTAAAGCACGCATATGGAATTCCAGGTTTTGATGAAAAAAATACACAAAAACAAATGCTTGGGGATAGATTAAGGCTTAAACAATTCAAAAATGCTCTTGAACAAAGAGTGAAGCCAGGTGATACCGTAATTGATTTGGGTGCTGGATGGGGGGTGCTTTCGATATATGCAGCACAAGCTGGTGCAAAAAAGGTTTATGCAATCGAAGCGCATCCAAAAAACATAAGAAAAGCCAAAGAATTAGTGGCCAAAAGAAAGCTAAGTGCTAAGATTGAATTTATAGAAGGTTTTTCTTTGGATTTGAATGATTCTGCTTTACCTAAAGTAGATTTGATCGTAAGTGAAACTCTTAATCACAGTGGATTAAGCGAAGGTATAGCGCATTACTTGTATGATGCTTCTGGAAAATGGCTAAAGAAAGGAGGAAGATTAATGCCTATTGAAGTATCAGTTATTACAGCCAGAGCAAATATTCCTCCTATTGAATTAGGAATTGGTATTTCTAACTGCTTCCCACTTCATGCAAAACCAGAATGGCTATTGGAAGATCCAAAAACAGTAGAAACACGCACAATGGGATCTCCTTGCCATTGGGCAGAAGTATTTGGGCATACATTAACTGTGGATGAACTGAGGGGCCATCTAGTATGGTTTAGAGCAAAGCTTTCAGATACAGTTTTTATTGAGAACAAACCAGGGAGCAAATATACTAGCTGGGGCCAGATTTATAATAAAACAACTGATGAGATATTCCAAGATCTTAGAGGTGGAATGTCATTCAATGGAATTCAAATTTAATTAGTTTAAATGGACAATTCATTGAGAAGATTCGAGTGTTTTTTTCCAAAGATAATAGAGCGTGCATCTCCAACTAAAAAAACAGAACCAGTAACCAAAACTACTCCATTTTTTCCCACAATATTCATTCCGTGTTCTAGTGCCTTTTTAACATTTGGAATAATGAATACTTCTTTAAAGAATTTTTTTGCTTTCTTGCCTAATATCTCTGGTTTTATCGCACGTTCTCGTAAGGAATGTTTTGTTACTATTACTTTATTCGCAATTGGTGCTGCTTGCTTCAGCATTTTTTCCACGTCTTTATCAGATGATATGCTAATTACAAGCACTGTTCTTTTTCCCTTATATTTTTCGAACATGCTTTTTCTTAATGCAGCCATTGCATCAGCATCTTTTGCACAATCCAAAATAAGTACTGGTTTTTTTCCCATTACTTCAAATCTTCCTGGCCATATTACGTTTTTCAATCCTTTTCTAATCGTTTTTTCAGAAACTTTAATGCCGTGAACTGAGAGTGCTCCTATTGCTTCAGCCGCACAGCTTGCATTCATGAGCTGATGCTCGCCAGTTAATGCGACTGGATATTTTGATTTTTTCACTTCTATGATTTTGGAATTTCTTTTTTTACAAATGCTTTTGAAAACTCTGAGTGCTTTTCCTTTTGCCGAGGTAACCAGTATTCCATTTCTTCTTATTATTCCTGCTTTTTCAAAGGCTATTTTTTCAATGGTTTTTCCTAATATTTTAGTGTGTTCTATGCCAACATTAGTAATTACTGAAACCAGCGGATTGCATAGGTTAGTTGCATCTAATCTTCCCCCTAGGCCTACCTCAAAAACTGCAAAATCCACTTTTTCTTGTTTGAAATAAAGAAAAGCAGTAGCAACCACTATTTCAAAAAACGATGGATCACCTATCTTTTTCCAGGTGCCTTTCCTTCGTTCAATATCAATAATGAATTTTATTTTTGTAATTATACGAACAAGATATTTGTTGTTTATATCTCTTCCATTTATACTAAATCTTTCATTGATACTGATTAAGTGCGGTTTTGTAAATCTCCCTACTTTAAACCCTGCTTCTTTAAGTATGGAACTAATCATGGCAACTGTGGATCCTTTGCCGCATGTTCCTCCCACAAGAATACATCTGAGATCATTAGGTGGGCTTCCAAGAAGAGAAAGCAGTTTCCTTTCTCTTTCCAATCCCATTTTGCTTCCGAATAGATTAAGGGAATAAAGATATTTTACAGTCTGTTTATAATCCATAATAGCACCAAGCAAAAAGAATAATAAAGACAATGATTAATAAGGATAATATGAATTTGAAAAGGTGGGTGGAAATATGAAAATTCTTGGATTTGAGATAGATAAAAGGAAGGCCATCTTCATGGCGGTTTTTGCTTTAATAGGCTTTGTACTAATGCAGGTGCAGTTCACTAGCATTCTTGGTGTTGAATCAAAAAGCTTTAACCTATTCCAATTCATAGGACCAATTGCAGCAGCTACTCTTGGTTTGGGATTAGGAGTGGTGGCAGTTCTTGGAATACAAATAATAAATGCAATTGTTCTAGGAAAGGCTTTGGATATATCCTCATTGGTTTTCATGCTGCCCATGGTTTTTGCAGCGCTTTATTTTGGAACAAAAAACAAGGCAAGTGCTTTGGTTGCAGCAATGTGCATGGTACTGTTCTGGATAAGCCCTGTGGGTGCACAAGTATGGTTCTATCCACTCTTCTGGCTGATTCCAATTGCTGCATCATTCTATAAACAGAATATAATTGCAAGAAGCATGGGAGCCACTTTCACAGCACATGCAGTTGGTTCAGTAATTTATCTCTATGCATTTAATATACCTGCAGAGGTATGGGCTATGCTTCCTCCAGTAGTAGTAGTTGAGAGGTTCACATTCACAGCTGGAATAGTGCTTACATATTATGCAGTAAATACCTTGCTTGAAGTACTGACTGCAAAGACTGGAGTTTCAGCTTGGAATGTGGAGAAAAAGTATGCAATCCAACTTGCTAAAAAGTTGGATTAATTTTTCTTTATTTTTTACTCTTTTTATAATCCTCAATAAACTGAGCTATTCCCTTATCTGTAAGCGGATGCTTGAAAAGCTTTTCAAATACATCTGCCGGGATAGTGGCTATGTGTGCTCCTAATTGAGCTGCCTCCACAACATGCATCGGACTTCTTACCGAAGCAACTATCACTTCTGTTTTATACCCGTAATTTTCAAATATCTCCATTATATCTGCAATAAGAAGCATGCCATCTTCTGAAATATCATCCAGTCTTCCGACAAACGGGGAAACAAAACTTGCTCCTGCTTTTGCTGCAAGAAGCGCCTGGGAAGCTGAAAAAACCA
>JAHJBR010000067.1 GCA_018813445.1 Microcaldota archaeon
CTTCTAATTCCACATCAGTTATCCTGGAATCCAATCCAACTTTTTTCCGTGCATCCATCACTCCTTTTTTTGAGAAGTGAGCCCGCACTGTTTTCATCTCGTCTACACTAAGTGCGAGCAATCTCTTTTTCGAAAGTGCTGCCAACTCATCATCTTTAGAAGGAAGCTTCACTTTTTCCACAATAGCCTCTTGATTCAAAACCACTTTCGGAACATAGGGTTCATACTTCTCGCCCAGTGGTGCCTGCACAATTATATTCTGAACAAGCCCATTTGACATCCGTTTCCCAAATGCTTCTAAGGTCTTTTCTTCAAAATCTCCGAATTCCCCTGAAACTGCATAAACAATGCTAGTGTAAATCTCAACTTCCTTCCCTAACGCATCCTTTATGGCATTTTTAGATGTTTTCCCAACGTTATCTGTAACTCCTGGTTTAAATCCGATCTCAATTCTCCAACACTCTTTACAAAAAGGTTCGCGATACGAATATTCCTGAATAATCTTATCGCTAAAAACCTCTTTTCCAAGAAAATCTAATTCCTCTTCACTTAAATCAGCATCAATGTTGAACGCTTCAATAACCTCTGCCTTTATCGGATTGCTCTCAAACTCATTCTTTAAAATAGACAAAACTGCGTCTGCCCGCGTATCTTTAATTCCGCTCTTGAGTTTAATCTCTATCCTTTTAGCCATCTACTCCCCTTATTCTCCTCCAAACCTGAATTGCAATTAAAGCTTTATATTGATAACGTTAACCAAACCTATTTTATATTTAGTTTAGATTTCAATTTATGCAATTCAAAACCCCATCATCAACGCAATCCAACTCAAAGCTAACAGAAACAATAACGCGTGTTCAAAAGGTAAACTAACTTTTTATTGAAATTCTTCCAGCAGGAAGCACATTCTGCACATCATCCGGATGCACTCCTAAAATCTTCGCAATTTTTTTCACTGAGTCTCCTTTTTCCATTTTACCTGGAATAATTATAATCTCTTTTTCCAACTGTCTCTTAGAATTCCCTGAGATTACAACTGCAATCCCATTCTCAATTCCTATTCTCAATCTCAATTCAGTTTTTCTGAACCATTTTCTTTCTCCAACAATCGCAAAGGCCCCTTTTGGTATAAATCCGCCAACCGCATGTTTTGAAACCTGCTCTTTTTTTACGCAATAAACATCCACTGCAGCATTTCCATTTTTCCAGGCATTAGAAAAAGAAGCTGCAAATTGTGCAACTTCATTTAATTCATTTTCTTTCGCACCATCTCCATCCTTCAATATACAAGCCGCACCACCTTGTATGTCTGCATGAAAAAACAAATCTCCTTGTTCAAAATGCTTTTTATAAACCAAATCATTCTGATCCGCGCTCCTCCCCCCAACAACTAACTTCCCAGAATCTGTGAAAAACCAATGGAATTTCTCATACCACTCCTTTTTCCTTGCAATTTTCACTGATTCAGCCTTTTTCTTTCCAGCTGCAGCCTCCTCTTTCTCAGCCTTTTTTATTTCCTTCTTTGTTTCCTCAATCGCCTTCTCCAAACCCTTTAATTTGTTCTTTGCATCCTTTGCTTCTTCATAATATTCAGCGGCATTCTCATGCACTGATTTTTCTATGTTTAATCTGATTCTCATACTCGGTTTTCATCACTTAAATAAAAGATACTTTCGCCTACTGCAAAAGATAGGCTTTTTAAACTGTTTTTATCATAAATTATAACATGCAAAACCCCCAACTTGCTCCAAAAACCCCTATAGCTAGGTGGAAACCTGCACAATCAAGAACACCTAAAAAGTCATTATTCAAAAGCTTATTACCTAGATTGTTTCCATCTTGTGAAAGACCATTACCCCCCCAATTTAGTTCTCTTTCAGAACCAGATCGTTTATATGCAAAAGAGATTTTGGCTGCAGGGGCAAGACCTAATGATGTAGAATGTGCGTTTCATCTAAAATCCATTGCTCCAAAGGAATTCAGAATGCTTTGGGAATACCATGGAATCCGTTATTTTTCAAGATATTTTACTTCCCCTTTTAATGATATTGATCTAACCTTAGTCAGATCAATTTCACGCTCAACATATACGGCTCGTAACACTGAGCGCCCATTTGCTCTTTGTATTTTTGCACAGTCTGATTACAACGGTGCCCTTAATGAAACTCATCCACTCTATTACCTTCATAACGAAGGTTACCGAATAGGTATTTTTGAGGTAAATAATCCTAAAGACCTTGGCGGATGTGCAGCTACAGCAGCAAAAATTTATGGTCCGCCTGACCTTTGCTTAATCGAAGGTCATGGCTCGCCAAGTGGAATACAGCTCAGTAATCAACTTGTCAGAGGATACCCCGTGCGTTTAACTAACATGCACAAATCGTTAGTCCTTCAATTTTTACAAAGCCTTGCAGATGGAGCTACAGTAGCTTTACTTTCATGCAGTACTGGCCAAGAGCATACTTCTAAAGCACAATACTCAATTTCAAAATTATTTGCGCTTTGCTCAGATGAATTAGGTAAACACATAACTATTTTTGCACCTCTTTTACCATCTGCGCCACACCACATTATCTTCGGAAACTCGACAGCAGAATGCAGGTCAGTTATGGGATTTTCGTTCCTTGATGAACTCGGTTTTCCAGTGGATTATGCAATTTACGCTGATAAGGCTAGGGTGATTAGGCGCTCTAAATACACATCAGACTTTTTAGAATGGATTGCAAGAGAAGCAAATACTAGCTTAGAAGTTCTTATAGATATGCGTAATCTATTGGCCTGCCTACAAATATTTGAGGGGCACCCTAAACAAAAAGAACATTTTCTTGCTGCTGCACATTCCATGAAAATCTCAACATCTGATTTAAAAATACACTCTGCCTGGTTAAAGAATAATCTAGAGTTTGTATATCTAAATTCATCTTCTTCATCACCTATTTCAGATAATACTAAGAAAACATTTATCCAGATTGCTTCTTCTATCTAATTAATTTTAAACAAACTGTTTTTCCAGAACCCCAAATATTTATAAACCATATCACCGAACTGAAAACATGTCTCTTCAATCAATCCTAGAGCAGATACAAGGTTCGCTTAGCAGCATGGCACCTACAATTTCAATAATCTTGATAATCCTCGCAGGCATTACATATGCGTTTGCACAGATGCAGCCTGCTGAATCTAGAGGTAAATACACAACTGCAGCAATAAGCATGCTAATCGGTGGAATAGTGATAGCCGCAATAGCTGCTGCTGCACAAGGAATCGCAAGCACCTCTCAGACAATTCTTCAATAACTCTAGTTTAGTGATTTGAATGGCCGATTTGATAAGCGGCTGGGAAGCAATCGCTACCACCGCAATAATAATTTCAGTAATAATCGCAGGCATCGCGATTGGGTTAGGTCATGCCTTTTCCATAAAGAGATTAGAGCGATTTGGTTTGGATGAAATTTTTCAATCAGTGGTGAATGCAGCAATACTTGGGGCTGCAATTGCACTCTCAGCAACCATTCTTCAAATAGGTGCTGAATTTACTCCAGCATCTGCAATACCTGATAATTGCACAATAAATGCAACTCCACCAGACTATATTCTATGTGGAATAAACCACACCTCTTATTCAACAGCTAATCTTTCTTCAGACCTGATTAGGGTGCAGAATAACATTGCATATTACCAAACTTTAGATTTACATTTTGGAAACTTTTCCATACAACCGTTGGCCAATCTCAATTCAGTTTCGAACCAGCTTTCCTCCAGCTCATCCACAATCCATTTCTCCATGTTTGCGCTCTCACTAAATTCCCAATTACTCTCGTTCATATCATCCAATTGGTTCGGAGTGATTTTCGCAACTGGTTTGGTTTTAAGAAGCATTTTCCTTACTAGAAAATTCGGTGCGTTCCTTATTGCAGCCGCATTATCATTCATAATTTTTTACCCACTTATGCTTATGATGTTTCAACCCCCAACAGTCCAACTCGAAACCACAAAAAACATAACCTCTGCTTTCCTTTACAATTCCACCTATCAAACAGTTCCAATAATTGACCTGAATGATAATGCAGCAGTAGCCAATAAGATATACAACATGAGCTTCTCACAAGACCAGGATTATGTTGGCGATCTTACTGTACTTTCGCAGAGTGTTACTGATTCTTCAGCAGCACTGTTCTTTTATTCAATTTTTGTTCCTATAATTGCCCTGCTTGTCACCGGAGCCCTTATTAAGGCGCTCTCCCTTTCGTTTGCAGGAGAACTTTCGTCATGGGTGTCTCAGGTATGATAATAAATCGCTTCATAACAATCGCAGCTCTTCTAGGTGGTGGCCTTTCTCTAATAATGGCTTTGATACTAGGGGCATATATTCCTGCGATATTTGCAGCAGCTTTATTCACAATTTCAATATTCATGTGGAAATATGGCTATCTTTTATTCCCCCACCTAAGCTCAGCAGCAAACATAGTTGAGGTGCGCGGTTCATACACAATTCCTCCGGAACGTGACTATGTTTTGAAGAAATCCTCAGATAGATACCATGCAACCAAATTCCTAGAAATCATGCTCTATGAAAGCACAATGGACAAGAATGAAGGCGAAAAGCGTCTTTTGTTCGAATCTTTTGAAAAAGCAGTATGTTCCATGAAGCACCCGCTGAAAATGAGCTTCCTTCTCGCACCCATAGACGTTTCGAAATATATAGATGATATAAAAACAAAAAGAAGCGAAGCAGAAGAAAAAAAATCCAAACTCCAACCTCAAAGCCCAGACACTGTACGTCTTGATAGGGAAATAACAATGTGGACCAGACAGATAGATCGCCTCACTGCAGGAGAACGTCCAATGGAGGTTATTGCCTATGCATCCACCACTGCTTCAGCAGCCACAAAAGATGAAGCAGTGGCAAGGGCACGCAGACAAGCTCAAGAATTGAAAACTATTCTCTCAAGCACTCTTTCAGCCAGCGTAAAAGAGCTTTCGGATTTGGACATGGTACGCTGTTTTGAATGGGAATATTTCATCCCAGAACAGAGGGAGGATCTTATGGACGAGGTATTTTAGATGCAAGCAATGGGTTTAATGAGCACTGATATCGCGATTCGCCTTCCTTTGATTCATCCCCCAGAACCAAGAAAAGAGCACCTACTTTCCAATCCCACTGATTCAATCTTTTTAGGAAAAACCAAATGGCTTTCTACGCCTGTTTTTTGGGACTACCGCCGTTTAATCAACCCGCACATTGCAATAGTTGGAATAACCGGAAGCGGAAAATCCTATCTTGTAAAAACATTTATCACCCGTTCTTCAATCGTATGGGATACAAACGCATTAATCCTGGATTGGACCGGGGAATATGAAAAATGGGTAAGACAAGCAGGGGGCAAAGTAATTGACCTGAGTAAAGAGCATCTCAATCTCCTAGATTTAGTTGGAATGGGTTCTGGGGAAAGAACCAAGCAGATAATCTCAGCTTTAGATATACTTGCAGATCTTCAGAATTTTCCAAAAGAAAGAGAGGAAATTGAATCTGCGTTAGAAAAAGTATACAAGCATAAAAAATCCCCTGAACTTAAAGACCTGCTTTCAATCCTTAAGGAACCCAGAGCTGTGCGCATGATCAAGCGCCTTACTTTACAAGGAAGCGATTTCTTCTCAGGAAAAAGTACACTTACCTTTTCTTCTTTACTCACTTCTGGTTTAGTTTGTGTAAATCTAAGAAGCCTTCCAAGCGAAGAACTTAGATCTCTTGCAGCACTCACCATATTGCAATTCACTAAAGAAATGATGAGGAGACAAAAGCTCCAGGAAGAAAAAGGAATAAAACTTTTTGTAGTTCTAGATGAGGCCTGGAAAATCGCAAGCGATGAGCGCAGCGAAGTTCTTACAATAATACGGGAAGGTAGGAAATACAATTTCGCACTGATAGTTTCAAGTCAGAACCCTACTGATGTCCATAAAACTATCCTAAGCAACTCAGGAACCCTTTTCATAATGCGCCTAGTTCTTAGAGAATTCCGCAAATACGTACAAGAATCACTAAACTATTCAGACTACGTTGATTCTGAAATCTCAAAATTCAGCGTAGGTGATGCAGCATTACATATGATATTTTCAGGACAGCAAGCAAAAAGCTCAACATTCATAATGCAGAAAATAGATGGTGAAGAACCTCTATTTGTTTTTAGAATCAAGGGTGAGAGCATGGAAATTGAAATGGAAAGAGAGCAGTTCATGCGCGCGCTTTATGAACTTGGAGTAAACGACGAGCAAATGGCCAAAGTTAAAGATCGTTTTGAAAAAGCAGAAGGTACTCTTTCAGGAACCAAGCTGATAGAAATGCTTGAAAATTTTGGCTATTCAAAAGCAGCAATACTGGCATTTATGCGTAAACTTGGGGTGCCTGAAAAAGGCCTGATAGACATGTTTGCGCTTGCACGCCGCAAACGCGCATCCCGTGGAATGGTGGATGCAGTTCTTGAGGATTGATATTATGCACGAAACCTTTTCCATTAAGGGCCGAGCCCGTTCTTCACTCCAAAAACTAAAGGAAAAATTTGAAGGATTAGGATTCAGTTCTGTGCAATCGACCAAAACCCAACTTACAGTGGAAAGGGTGGAAAGCGCTGGTCTAAAGGGAAAAGTACACCACTTTTACTGCGTAACCTTCAAACCAGATTCAGTATCCATAACCTATTCGCCAGGACAGAATAAACTTGCAAGAAAATTGGAAGCATTTACCAATCTTTTAAATGCACTTCGTCTTGCAGGTTCGGCATTCGAAGTAAAAGCCGAGAACTTCCACCAAGCACTTCTTCCTTTACTTTCAGATTTACACGGAACAGTGGATTCGCAATCCTTTGCAACCACGCAACAATTCATGGATTTAAGCAAAAAACACGAATCCTTGGAAAGAAAATACAAGGACTTGGCGCTTTCCAGCGAAACCAATGCCCGCATACTCATAGAATGCGAGAAAAAGCGTGATGAATACAGGCAAAAAATAAATGAATTAGAAGGAATGAGCAATGAAATCCTAAGGCAAGAGCTATTCACCTGGCTGAAGACCCATGACGGGGAAATCGATATTCGAGGGTTTGCCAAATCATTCAAGATACCCACAAAGAGGGTGGAAGATGGGTTGGAATACCTTCTCAAGCACGGCTATCTCCGTCAAATCCAGTAAAAGCTGATATATATGCAAGAAGAAAAGCACAAATTTTCAATAGTAAAAAACTATCCACTTTCATCTAGATTTGAAACCGTGGAAAAGAAAAACAGCATAATTGATTCCATACTTACAAAACTAGGAATCAAATAGTGCAGTCAAACCAATTACTCCTGCCAATTTCCCAAGCGCCTGAATTCCGTGCTGGTCCTCGTGTGCATTTCTTTTAGCTCGTTCATGAATCTTGCAGTGTTGTGATTAGTCTCTAATTTCCCACTTTCCAAATCCGTCCAAGTACTAGTTTTCAATTCATTCAGATTAGCTATCCAACACCCTAATCGTATCGTGATGCTATTTCCGATTTCATTTACACCAGATACAGCAGCTTCAGCCTTATCCATCATTCGAGATTCCCCGAATGACATGCCAAATGCCATATCTGCAACAGCCACGGGTTCAGCAGTTTTTTCAATATCAGCTAGTTTTTCCACAAGTCCATATGCAATACCCAAGAATATTTCAAATTTATCCCCCCTAGGAGAATAGCTTAGTTGATAGTGGACTCTTCTAATTGCACTTAATACTTGTTCTTCTAATTCACTATTTTGGGTCCTGCCTTCCTCTACAGTCTCAAAAATACCTGCTCCAAACTTTATCTCAATTAGCTCCTCATCGAATGCTACATGCGCTGCTTGGATGGTACTATTTACCAATGCCATAAGCTGAGCTTTTAATTTACTCATCTCTTTTGGATTTTCGCTCCAAGGCTCAATAAATATTCTATTAGTCAAATCCAAAACGATTGCAGCCCTATCAAGCTTTTTCATTTCCAATAATCTTTGCACTTCATCATACATAGTGTCCAATATGTTTTTCTTGATTTCCAAACCAAACTCCGTTCCATTTCCGCCATCTAAACATGTGTGCCTTTCCATATAACCAATTGAAACTATGAATGCCCCAATTGCACCAATAAAATCGTCATTTCTTATTTTCTGCTTGCCAATTACCATGGCCAGTTGAGACAACAACCCATAATCTCCTGATTTTTTAGCCTTTTGAATAGATAATTCAAGTTCTCCTGAACCCAATCCCACAAATACAGCGTGATTTTTAGTACTCAGTCGATCTATAAGAGGTATACTCAGACCTATAGTATTATTTGGTCCTGCAAATGGTTTTTCAACGCCCCCTGTCCGTTGTTTCCCAGTCCCACATGTTTTTCTTAATGCTCCCCCTGCCATATATTCACCTTTTATTTTCCCAAAACACACTTCGCAGTTATTATTTATTAATTTTCCTATTTATCCCTTTTAATCCCACTATATTTTCAGTCCCAAATAGTTTTATTCTTTGGTTCCTATTTATCCTAAATAAATGAGGTGGGCATATGAAACTATTACTTGTGGGCAACGGCGCCAGAGAGCACATTATAGCTGAAAAACTATCAAACAGTGCTGAACTTTATTCTGCAATGAGCAAGAACAATCCAGGAATAGCAAGTCTTTCCAAGGAATGTTTCATAGGAGATATAAGCGATGGTGCAAAAGTCGCAGAATGGGCCAAATCAAAGAATATAGAATTAGCATTCGTAAGTCCAGATGCAGTCCTTGCAGCAGGTGTAAGCGATGCTCTGCAATCAGTGGGAATCGCAATCGCTTCCCCTACAAAATCAGCTGCAAGAATAGAATGGGACAAATCCTATTCAAGAAACCTTATGCAAAAGCACAACATCCCTGGGTTACCCGTGTTCCAAGTGGTCTCAACACAAGAAGCAGCAGCCAGATTAATCAGAGACCTTGACCAAGTTGCAATAAAACCAATTGGCCTCACAGGCGGAAAAGGAGTACGAGTTTCAGGCGATCACTTCAAAAATCAGAATGAAGCAATTTTATATGCAAATGAAATAATCAGCAAGGACAATCAAGTTCTTATAGAGGAAAAGCTAGAAGGTGAGGAGTTCTCACTTCAGCTATTTTCAGATGGAAAGAACATTGCATTAATGCCTCCAGTACAAGACCACAAGCGTGCATTCATAAATGACGAAGGTCCAAATACAGGAGGAATGGGTTCCTATACTTCCGGAAGCCTTCTTCCATTCATGCAGGAATCCGATCTGGAACAAGCCCGCAC
>JAHJBR010000068.1 GCA_018813445.1 Microcaldota archaeon
CGCTTCCTGTTCCTCTAGAATCTCCGTATGCAGAGGATCTTACTACGAGTGGGGTTTGAAATGTTGCTGCTGTATTATGAATATCATGCATTTCTGAATCAGTGAATGTTCCTGAAATAATGAGTTTGCGCAATGCAGCAGGGCGGGCTCCTGAATCCATTGCTGAAAAAACTCCATTGTGTTCTAGAAAAGAAAAATAAGTATCAGTTGTATATACTTGTCGTGAACTGGTTTGGAAGCCTGCTTTCCTTATTTGAACTGCTCTTAGCATTAGGTCTTCTGCTTTTGAACCCAAATCCCCTTTTCCAATTATAGCCCATTCGTTAAGAACTGGGTTTTTTGAATCTTTAGCAATTTTAAGGAAAGAAGGCATAAACACATTTCTCTACCAAAACTTAAAAGATTTTAGAAAAAAGGATGCAGGGAGAAGGATTTCCACCATATCAAAACTTTCGTTTTTTCTTTTGGGGCGATGTCCGAATGCGATTCGGACAGATGTCGTCGAATTGTCGACGACATGAACCACTCAGACCTTTTCTTTTTTCAAAAGAAAAGGGATATGTGTTTGAACCTTCGTAGCCGCTAGGACATCAGATTACTTATTAGCGTTTTTCAACGCTGACCTTGAGTCTGACGCGTCTAGTCCCAGTACCCGAAACCGAGAACCGGAGACGGGAAACCGGTTTGACCGGGCTCCGCCATCCCTGCGTAAGTATGTGTTCAGCTTCTAACGCAGGGACTTGGTTTGCCGAATAGGCAAACTGGCGGGCTTTTGTCCGAAGGACAAATGCAACCGCTATCCCTGCATGTTAATAGCATCTTCGGGATTGTGGGCTTTCGCCAACAGGCGAATGCAACCGCCATCACCATGTAAGCAAAGCGAACATGGTGAGTTTTTGTTCGAAAAACAAAAAACATCCCTGCGTAAATATGTATTCCACATCTAAAGCAGGGAGCATTCGTCTATTAGACGAATCCAATCCCTGCATGAATGTAATGAATGCGGGGAGATTTTGTCGTAAGACAAAACTGATCCCTGCACTAAGGCAAATTTTTGCTAACTAAAAAAGATAGCATAAACTAAATTTACATCAATATATACTGAAAAGAAGAATTTAAAAATAAAAGATTTTAGGCAACCATCCGCTTTAGGTCTTCTTCCACCAATTGGATGCGCTCTATATGATCTTCTGCAAACTTGTCAGACACAGCAAGTATTTTTGCACGTCGGAGAAGATCTAGCAGATGCTGTTGCTGTTCTTTTTCTATCTGCATCCCTCCATTTGCAATATCCCTTATATTGTAGACAAGCCTTAGTACCCGTTCAAAGTTAGTCGGGTAGGAACCTGATATAGTGCTTTCAAGCTCTGCAGTGGCTTTGTCTATTTTTTTCTTTGTTTCAAATTTTTCCATTTTTCCCACCCCTATTTATAGTTTTAAAACTACTTTAAGGCTGTGTGGGATATATATGTTTTTGAATTATTTCTGTGTTTTTGCATAAAATATTTAAATATTCTTATACAAATACATAGTTATGAAAGAGACATACGACGAAACGGATCTAGATATATTGAGGTTATTAAAGAAGAATTCAAGGCTTTCATATAGGCAAATTTCGTCCAAGCTAAAGATACACCCAAATACCGTTATTGCACGCATAAAAAAACTCGAAAGAGAAGGAGTTATCGAGAAATACACCATTGGACTAGATTACAAAAAGTTAGGTTATGGGATTACTGCGATATTCAATTTGGCTGCATCCACAAGGGCTGATGCGGTTGCTAAGGAAATAGTCGTGCTTCCACACGTAAGAGAAATACACAAGGTTACTGGACAATACGATTTAGTTGCAACAGTAGTGTGTAGAGACATAGACGATCTTAATGAATTATTTATAAAAATTGCTTCAATGCCTGCAATCCAAAGATCAGGCACACAGATTGTGTTGGAATCATATAAGCCTGTGGAAAGCTTTTAGCGAGCCTTTTTAAAATTAAGCAATTATAAGAAGTTGAAGTTAATTAGGTGATTAAATGACCACGAAGCTCTCTAGAATGTATGGAATGGATATGTTTACCGACAGCGGGAAGTTTATCGGGAATGCGCAGGATTTTATCCTTGATACTGAAAGCGGAGAAGTAGTGAGAGTGTTGCTTGAACCTCTCCCATCTTCGAAAGATGAGGCAAAAAGAGTCCTCAGGGAAAAAAGCGTAATGTACAAGAATGTTAAATCAGTAGAAGATGTAATAGTTGTTGCGAAGATCCAGCAAGGCGAATAGAATGGGCACAGCAATGAATGTCCTTAGGGCATTGGGTGCAATAGCTGCAGGAGGCGAATGGCCTATGCCTGGATGACTTTCAGAGGCGAAGTTGATACTACTTTATTAGCCGGAGTTGGAGTTGCAACTGCAATTATGACGTATGCGCTGCTTCATCTTATGGGAAAAGGAGGCAGTTAAACTATTTTTCTAAAAAGATTGACTGCCTTTTTTCTTGTTTCTTCATTCATTATTACTGCTACTACTCCTTCATTTGGTTGACCGTAGATAATTATTCCATCTTTTAAATTTAAATTCATAAAAACTAGTGATGCAAGATCCTCTTCTCCTTCTACAAATAATGCACCGCCAGTTTTTAGGATTTTTTTTACAGAGTTTTGTAAATCATCAGTAATTTCGCCTGCAGGATTTTTTGCAATCAATGGATCATGGTATTTATTCTTGATTATTTCCTGAAGATTTAATGGTAAATCTTTTCTCATGCTTTTGAAATCATAAACTGCAATGAATGGTTCTAATCCTTTTTCAAGAAGAGAGAGCAATACGATGTCACCCACTGCAATTATTTTCTTTTTTTTGTATTTTTCTAAGAATGAATCAATGGAAAGAAGTTCACCAAGCGGTTTTTTTAGCTCATATCTTAATTCTTCTGTGATGTGCATTAGCTCACTTTAATTCATATGCATCTTTTTCAGTTCCGATTAATATTTTTTCAAATCGAGTGAATATTCCGTTTTCAAGTACTCCTGGAATGCTGTTGAGCATGCTTTCCAAAGTTGAAGCGTTTTTTACCTCTATCTTTGCATCAATTATGAAATTATTGTTATCACTTATTATTGGCCCTACTTTTCCTGTTCCGAATCTGAGTTTTGCATCGTATCCTAAACCTTCAAGGGTTTTTAGAACCAATGGGGCTGAGAATTTTATGCATTCTATTGGAATATTTACTATTGGGCTTTTCTGAAGCTTGGATTCGTCTGCAATCACTATGAATTGCTCTGCGTTGTATGCAACTACCTTTTCCCTTGTAAGGGCTGCGCCTCCTCCTTTTATTA
>JAHJBR010000002.1 GCA_018813445.1 Microcaldota archaeon
CAGGAAAAGCTTGAAGAAATATACATGAATCAGTATGGAAAAGAGCACTTCATTAGAATAGTGGATCAACCCAGATGCACAGTTGTAAAAGGAACAAACTTCTGCGACATAGGGCTTAAAAGTTCTGGAAACAAAATCGTTGTGATGAGTGCAACGGATAATATGATGAAGGGTGCAGCAGGAACAGCAATACAGAATATGAATCTGATGCTTGGGTTTGATGAGAAACAAGGCCTTATGTTTTCAGGCTTTCATCCTTAGAGGAGATTATTATGCATAATGAAGAGATAATGAAAATTGAGGATGCTTACCAACTTCGCACCTATGGGAAGTTTCCATTTGCTTTGGAAAAAGGAAAGGGATGTATTGTTTGGGATGCTGAAGGAAATCAATATCTGGACTTTTACGGAGGACATGCAGTGGCACTTACAGGACACTGCCATCCTTTAGTAGTAAAGGCCATAAAGGAGCAAATTGAGAAACTCATCTTTTATTCAAATATTGTTTATAGTGAAGCGCGGGCAAAGGCTTGTAAAGAAATAATTAGCATTTCACCCAAGGGGATGGGAAAGGTTTTTTTATGTAATAGTGGAGATGAAGCAAACGAGACTGCGCTAAAACTTGCAAGAAAGTTTACTGGGAAAAATGAAATAATTGCAATGAAGAATGCCTTCCATGGGAGAACTGTTGCTGCACTCAGCGTTACTGGAATTGAAAAGTATAGAACCATGTTTAAACCTGAGCTGGAGCATGTGCATTTTGTAGAATTTGCAAACATTGAAAATGTGAAAAAGGTTTTTTCAGAAACAAAAGAGATTGCGGCAGTAATGGTTGAGCCAATACAGAGCATGGGTGGAGTTGCAACTGCAAGCACAGAATATTTCAAAGAGCTAAGAAAAATTTGTGATGAAAATAATGCATTACTAATATTTGATGAAGTGCAGACTGGATTCGGAAGAACCGGCAAGATGTTTGCTTCAGATTACTATGAAACAATTCCAGATATAATTACCTGTGCAAAAGGAATAGCCAGTGGAGTTCCGATGGGTGCTGCAATAATTAATGAGAAAATCGCAGAGAATGTGAAACTAGGAGAACACGGTTCTACATTTGGAGGTTCGCAGATTGCATGTGCAGCAGCCTATGCTTCAATCCAAGTAATTAAACAGGAAAAACTGGATGAAAATGCAGAAAAAGTAGGTAAATACATAAAGAAAAAATTCAGCTCTTTACCTATTGTAAAGGAGGTGCGTGGTGCAGGACTACTGGTTGGACTAAAGCTTACCTGTAAGGCAAAAGAAATTCAAAAAAAGCTGCTTGTGCAGGGATTCATAGTTGGAACAGCTGACACAGAAGATGATGTAATACGCCTTATACCTCCTTTAGTTGTTGGGGAAAACGAAGTGGATGCGCTTTATGAAGCATTCAAGAAAGTTTGCGGGTGAGAAAATGGATAATGTTTTCAAAGGAAAAAGCTTCATATCTACACAGGATTGGAAAAAAGCAGATATTGAAAAACTGCTTTTGCTTGCTGAAAAAGTGAAGAAGGCACGCTATTCGGAAAAACTCAAGAATAAATCAATGGCAATGGTTTTTTTCAACCCTTCCTTACGTACAAGAGTAAGCATGCAGCTTGCAATAGAAGAATCAGGGGGTAAAGCAGTAGAACTCAATATCGGTCAAGGTACATGGAAACTTGAACATATAGAAGGAGCATTGATGGATGGGGATTGTACTGAACACATAAAGGATGCTGCAAAGGTGCTTTCCAGATATTCTGATGCAATAGCTGTGCGTTCATTTCCAGAAATGAAGAATTGGGAACAAGATAAGAAAGATGCAGTGGTGAATGGATTTGCAAAGCATTCTGAAGTGCCAGTAATCAATATGGAATCAGCACTTTATCACCCCTGCCAGGCGCTTGCAGATATCATGACCATGAAGGAGAAACTTGGCCATGATTTAAAGAAAAAGAAATTTGTGCTTGCATGGGCATATCACCCAAAAGCTTTGCCCATGGCGGTACCAAACTCTGCAGCACTTATTTCCAGTATGTTTGGAATGAACGTTACAATAGCTCATCCGCCTGGATTTGAGCTTGATTCTGAAATAATGAGTGCAGTGAAAAAAAATTGCGAATTAGAAGGAGGAAAACTTGAAGTAGTGAATGAATTGGACAAAGCAGTGGAAGATGCACATATAGTTTATGCAAAAAGTTGGGGGTCTCTGAAGCATTATGGAAATTTGGAAAAAGAAAAAGAGTTGCGTTAAAAATATAAGGATTGGAAAATAACTGAAAAGCTAATGAACAGTACGAAAAATGCGAAGTTTATGCACTGTTTGCCAGTAAGACGCAATGTGATTGTAGATGACGCTGTACTTGATGGAAAAAACTCAGTGATTTACGATGAAGCGGAAAACCGTTTGCATGCTCAGAAAGCATTATTACAAATGATATTGGGTGAATGAAATGGAAAAAGTAAATTTTTTAGTAGAAGTGCTCCCATATGTTCAGAAATTTAGGGACACAGTGTTCGTGGTGAAGTTGGGTGGAAGCTCAGTAAAGGATGAAGAGACCCTTAATTTCATTGCTGAGGACGTAAGCGTATTGAATAACCTGGGAGTTAAGGTAGTGGTTGTGCATGGAGGCGGACCGCAAGCAGATGCGCTTCTTTCAAAGCTCAATGTACCCATAAAGAAAGTAGCTGGTAGAAGAATTACTGATAAAGAAACATTAGAAGTTGCTAAAATGGTCTATCGCGGAAAGATAAACTGTGAAATAGTTGCGGCGCTTCAGAAAGCAAGCAGTAATGGTGTGGGGTTAAGCGGAATAGAATGCAATACTGTGCTGGCTAAAAAAAGAGGCATAAAGGAAATCAAGAATCCTGAAACTGGAAAAATGGAGAAAGTGGATTTTGGATATGTAGGGGATATTGTGGGTGTGGATATTTCACTTATATCTCTTTTGCTCAGCCAGGATTTAATTCCTGTTATAGCATCGATAAGTTCAGATGGCAAAGGTGGAATACTCAACACTAATGCAGACACCATAGCTAGTGAAATAGCACGTGAACTAAAGGCTGAGAAGCTAGTTATAGTTACTGATGTCCCTGGGATTCTAGAGGATAGAAAAAACAAATCTACAACCATACCTTACCTGTCCATAAGCGATGCAAAAAAGCTTTTGGAAAAAGGAATAATAACAGATGGCATGCTTCCTAAGCTAGAGACCTGTGTAAGTGCAATTGAAAAAGGAGTGAAAAAAGCACACATAGTTGATGGTACTCTGAATCACAGCATACTTATGGAAGTTTTTACAAACCAGGGGGTTGGCACAATGATCGACAAAGGGAATGAAAATGGCAAACAACGCATCTGAAGTTTCTGGATTGCTCAAAGAGCTTGTTTCTAAACCAAGCACATCTAGAGATGAAAAAAAGATATCAGAATTTATTTACAAATACCTTACGAGCAAAGGACTTAATCCAAAAAAGCAAGGGCTAAATGTGTATTGCGAAATTGGAGATGGTAAGAAGACATTGCTTTTAAACAGCCACATGGACACTGTTCCAGCATGCAATGGCTGGGAATCTGATCCATTCAAAGCATTGGAAAAAGAAGATAAGGTTTATGGGCTCGGGGCAAACGATGCAAAAGGCTCTTTAGCTGCAATGATTTCTGCAATGGTTGGGCTTAAGAACTGTAAGCTAAATGGAAAAGTGATTTTTGCAGCAAGTGTTGAAGAGGAAGTAAGCAATTCAGGAATAGTAGAATTAATGGATAAAATTGGAAAAGTAGATGGAGCTATTATTGGAGAGCCAACTGCAGGCAAAATATGCACTGCAATGCGTGGCATGTTGATACTGAAATTTAAGGCAAAGGGAAAAAGTTGCCATGCTTCCCGTCCAGAACAAGGAATAAATGCGATATATAAGGCGATTGAGGACGTGAACAAATTGAAAGAAATGAAATTTGAAGAATCCCATCCATTGGTTGGGAAACCTACAATATCTGTAACAATGATTAATGCTGGAACTAAGAACAATATTGTTCCGGACCAATGCGAATTTACTGCAAATATAAGAACCACTCCTTTAATTCCGAACAATGAGGTGCTGGCCAGAATAAAAAAAACTGTGAATTCTGAAATCGAAATTTACAGTAATAGATTTTATCCTAAAGAGACCGATGAAAAAGCAGGATTAATACACGCTGCGAAAAAAGCGATTCCCAATGCTGAGATAGGTGGAATGCTAGGGACATGTGATTTTGCGTTTGTGGATGCGCCTGGAATAATTTATGGTCCTGGAAACCCTAAACAGTCCCATGGTGCAAATGAATTCGTAAAAATAAATGAAGTGGAAAAAGCGGTGGAGAATTATAAGAAAATCGTACTTGAATTCCTTGCTTAGATCTTCTCAAACCTTTCCTTTATTTTCTCCATCACTTTAGGCATGCTGGTGTATTCCATTTCTTCTGCTGAAAGCCTGTGAGGTTCGAAAGGCCCATGTCTTCGCATATAATCTGCTATTTCAAGTGCTTTCTTTCTTGCATTATCGAATGCAATATCCCCGAGAAGGTCTGCAGGGCCAACAAGTTTTCCATTTGCAATTTGGAATCCAAGGCCAACTACTCTTGTTGGACCATCGAACCTAGTGGTCATGGAATTTTTTTGCCCTACTGGCATTAGAGGACCATTGTGTGAACCGCGCATCCACCCTGCAACTAAATGCGGAAATGCAAAAGGCTCAAGAACTTCTCCTTGAGAAGGTAACCCAGACTGGCACCTAACTATTGCAACCGGATCATCTTTTCCCACGTATTCTCCTGCAATAAGATGAAGCTTGTCTGTGCTCACAGCTGCTACTGCTTCGTTTTCAGGAACCTTATTCCCTGCACGAGGATAAACTCTTTTTATCACGTATTTGCTTTTTGTTCCTATAAGAGATAGAAGAGTGTATAATTCCTCTGGAGTATCAAGCATGATCCTTTTGTTTTCATAAACATCCCATACTTCAAATCTGAAGCCATTGATCATAGTTGGGTCTATTGTCAAACCTGCGGTGTTGAATGGATCCGCGAACATTTTGAAAACAGGAAGATTGAATGCGCCCGGATCGGTCTTGTCCATCATAAATACTAATATTGGCTCGCTTTTTCTTTCCTCGAATTCCAATTCAGCGCATCCAGGGCCCATTCCTTTTATGTTCCCGCTGAATGCATCAGCAAGTAAATCCTGGCCTGCACCATAGAGCTTTAGGTCTTTTGCAATGGCGGTTGCTCCAACAAAAGTATCCCATGCAAGCTCATGAACCTCTTTGGAATCAGTGCCACGAGTATGAGTCATTATAAGTTCTAAATCGTCTCCGGATTTTGCAACATGGTAATCTAGAATTATTCCTTTTTTCTTTCCAGATTCAAGGCTTTTCTGTGCGCTTTCGATAAGTTTTGGGTGCACATCTGAATGTCCAGTGAATCCGCCTACATCTGCCTTGATTACTGTAAGAGTCGTTTTCATTTTATCACCAATTTGCTTTTTTTACTCCCCTTTTATCCATCAAATATGCATCCCTATTCCCAGTGCATAATTATAAAGATTTCTCCAGCAAATAACGATGGATAAAGAGGGGATTAATTTGAGAGACAAATATTTAGAAGCTATAAGAAATGCACATGATGATTGGGAAACGTTAGCTTTTGAAACTTCATGGAAGAAAAGAATATCAGATATTAGTGAGAAAAATGAAGGGAAAGAAGTTGTGCTTGCTGGGTGGGTGCATTCAATTCGAGATATTGGTGGACTTACATTTATTACACTCAGAGATGAAAGCGGAAAAATCCAGGTGAAATTAAAATCGAAACCTGAAGAAAAATTGGAAAGAGAAAGTGCGGTTAGGATAAGGGGAGTAGTGAGGAAGGATAGCCGTGCTCCAAATTGAATTGAAATAGAATCTGAGTCAGTGGAGGTTGTTGGAAAAATTTACGCACAGCCACCGTTTTATCCAGTTCAAAAGGATGCCCCAAATTTGAATGTAAGATTGGATAATCGTTCGTTGGATCTCAGAAACGAAAGGACAAGAGCAGTATTTAACATTAGAGCATCCATGGAAAGCGCATTCAGAGAGGCTCTTTTAGCACTAAATTTTACAGAAATAAATCCAGCATGCATTGTGGGCTCATCAACTGAAGGTGGAGCCCAACTCTTTAAATTGGATTATTTTGACAAGCCTGCGTTTCTTGCGCAGAGCCCGCAATTCTACAAACAGCTTGCAGTTATCGGGGGAATGGAAAGAGTATTTATGACCACTCCTGTTTTTAGGGCAGAGAAACATGAAGGCCCTTTTCACATAAATGAAATCCATCAGATGGATATCGAATGGGCCTTTGCTTCTGATGATGATGCCATAAGGGTTTTGGGAGAAGTTGTGCTTTACATGCTCAAGCAAATAGAAAAGAACAATCAGCAGGATTTCAAGAAGCTTGATATAGAATTCAAGGCACCGAAAGAATTCATAGTGAAGCACTATTCGGATTTGGTGGAGGCTTTGCAGGCAAATGGAGAAAAGATAAAATTCGGTGAGGATTTTTCACGCGAACATGAAACAAAAATTTGTGAGATTACCAAGCACGATGCAGTGATCGTAAAGGATTATCCCACTGCAGTAAGGGCGTTCTATTCGATGCCCTATGAAGACAATCCAAAACTATGCAAAGCGTATGATTTCATATATAAAGGATTGGAAATCGCTTCAGGTGCGCAGCGTGTGCATATCCCAGAGCTGCTTGAAAAACAGATACAAGAAAGGGGAATGGAACTTCATGGTTTTAAATCTTATATAGATGCTTTTAGATATGGGGCACCCCCGCACTCTGGATGGAGCATTGGATTGGATAGACTCACTATGATTGTGTGTGAATTGGATAATATAAGGGACGCAGTGATGTTTCCAAGAGATAAGCAAAGGGTTGCCCCGTAATTATTTTAGGTTTTGAAGACGGTGTTTGAAATGAAAGAATTTTTACCTGCTGAAAGAATGAAAGTTGTGAGCTACCCCATACGAGATATAGTAATGGAAGCAAGAAAAGAAGAAAAAGCAGGGAAAAAAATGATTTATCTGAATATAGGTGATCCTGCGCAATATGGGTTTGAACCTCCTTCTATAATAAAAGAAGAAGTGAAAAAGGCACTGGACATGGATTTGAAAGGATATGCGCCCTCCCAAGGAGACGATGAACTAATAGAAAAAATTGCTAAAATTGAGGGCTGTTCTGAGGAAAATGTTTTTGTAACCGTTGGGCTTACCGAAGGGATAGAATACTTCATCCAGGCATTGGTTGGGAAAGGAGAAAAATTACTGCTTCCTAATCCCACCTATCCGCTTTACATTACTAAGGCAGATGTTTTCGAGGTTAAAAGCGAATTCTATAAACATGATGCTGATGGGCAGATAGATGTTGAGGATTTGCGCACTAAGATTGCTGATGCAAAGGCAATGGTGATAATAAATCCGAATAATCCTTTAGGATCTCTTTATTCGGATAATAATCTGAATGAGGTTATTGCAATTTGCGCAGAATATAATGTTCCAATCTTCTATGATGGTTCCTATGATAAATTGGTTTTTGATGGTTATTCTGATTTCAGAAAGCTTGCAAAAGGAAAGGTTCCATTCATTTATGGAAGCTCTCTTTCCAAGGTCTACCTCTATCCTGGGGCAAGGGTTGGTTGGGTAGCATTCCATGGAGATGGATGGGAAAAAATAAAAGATGCGTATTTCAGATTATGCAACCAACGTTTGTCTGTAAATTGGGAATTCCAAAAAGCAGCAGCTGCAGCAATACTGGATGATTCTCACCTTGTTCAGGTGAAAAAAGATCTTTTGGAAAGAAGAGATGCAATGATTCAGGCTGCTGAAGGATTGCCATTGGAGTATCCTATGCCTAAGGGAGCGTTCTATGCGTTCATGAAGATCACTTCTGGCAAATGGAGTTCTGATTGGGATTTTGCAAGAGCTGCGATAAAAAAAGGAGTTGTTGTTGTTCCAGGTTCTGGTTTTGGGAAACAGGATGGAAATTACTTCAGAGCTACTTTTCTCCCGCCTGCAGAACTCATAAAGGAAGCTTTTGAAAAGATAGCTGAAATATTGTAATTTTGAATTTATCATAGTTTATAAATATTTACAACCATATTCGATTGGTTATTTTATGGACCCAAGCAAACTAGAACTAAAATTCTTACGGGCTGCAGTTGATAATGACATGAACACATTAATTGAATGCATAAATCAAGGAGTTAATGTGAATGCAACTGATGGTGTCCTTGAATGGAATGCATTGATGTACGCAGCCAATAATGGGCATTTAGAAGTAGTTAGAATGTTGATTGATAAGGGTGCGGATATTCATGCAAAAAACATTTCAAGATGGAACGCAATAATGCATGCTGCAAACAGCGGAAGTGCAGAAATTATAGCCCTATTGCTTGAAACCGGCGCAAAAACAGATATTGCCACCATGGTTACAGGAGTTACTCCTTTGATACTTGCCGCTGGAAAAGGACATGAGAAAGTGGTCCAGGTATTCATTGACTTCAAGCTTGATTTAAACGTAAGGGATGAAGGAGAAAACACTGCTCTCATCAAGGCTACCATGAACAATCATATAAAAATGGTTGATTTGCTGATAAAGGCAGGTGCAGACGTAACTCTAAAAAATGATGATGATCAGACTGCGCTTGATATTGCCCGTGAAAAAGGATATAAAGAAATTGCACGAATGCTGCAAAAGGCACTCAAACTCAGAACAGATACAGAAGGGGTTATGAAGCCTGGAAAAAGGATCAGAGGGGTTAAACCCGGGAAAGGCCGGGCAGTCGAACAAAAGAAAGCTCAGGCTAAACAGTAATTGAATCTTTTTTAAACCTTTGAGCAGATGTATAATTGATACTATGGGTGCAGATATACATATTGATAAGGAGACAGTACGCAAAATGGCAGAGCTTTCGAGAGTAAATCTGAGCGAAAGCGAAGTTGTGCAATTGGAAAAGGAATTTGCAGAGATTTTAAGCTACTTTTCATCTATCCAAACATTATCTAAAGAAGGAAGCAAGCTTTCCTATGTATCAGAAAGCAACGGCGAATCTAGAAATGATAACGTAGGAAAGAAAAATGAAAAAGAAGCAGATGCGATAGTTGAACAGTTTGCGCAAAAAGACGGCAGATTGATGCTTGCACCCAAAACGCTTTGATTGTGATTATCATGTATGCAGAACACATTTCAAAACTTCTTGGAAAAATAAAAAAAGAAGACAAGCAAATACAGGCATTTATAGAAGTTTACTCAGAGGAGGCAATCCAGAAGGCAGAAGAGCTAGATAAAAAGGCAAAAAAAGGAGAAAGACTTGGGAAGCTGGCTGGGAAGGCAATTGCGATAAAAAATATTATTGCAATAAAAGGGAAAAAACTTACTTGTGCTTCGAAGATGCTTGAGAATTATACTGCACCATACAATGCAACAGTAATTGAAAAAATAATTGCAGAAGATGGTATAATTATAGGGAGCACGAATATGGATGAGTTTGCTTGTGGGACAGACTGCACAAAAAGTGCTTTTTTTCCTACAAAGAATCCGCTTGATACAGACTACGTTCCAGGAGGTACAAGCGGCGGAAGCGCTGCAGCAGTTGCAGCTGAATTCTGTGATATGGCTCTTGGCTCGGATACTGGAGGCTCAGTAAGGTGCCCTGCATGTTTCTGTGGAATAACTGGAATAAAACCCACCTATGGGCTTGTATCACGATATGGGCTTGTTGATGCTGCCATGAGCATGGATCAGATAGGGCCGCTTGCAACCAATGTTTATGATACAAAACTGCTGCTTTCAGCTATTGCAGGCAAAGATGATTATGACCAGACAACTCATACAACTGCGGAATATGGATCTGTTGATTTAGAATATCCAAATGAAAAAAAGCTCACAATTGCGGTTCCAAAGGAATTCCTAGAAGGAGCAGACGAGCGAATAGTGAAATTATTTCACGAACTTTCAGATAAGCTCGCTGGCCAAGGACATGTTGTAAATGAAATATCGCTTCCGATAATTAAGTATGCGATACCTATTTTCTACCTCACTTCGTTTGCAGAAATGTCCAGTTCTATGCAAAAATATGATGGATTGAGATATGGGAATACAAATGCAATACTTGAGAATTTAGTAGAAGATGAAGTGCATTAAGAGGGAAAAGGATAGGGCTTGAAGTTAAAAGAAGAATATTGCTTGGAACATTCATAACTACTAAGGAACACCAGGAAGCATGGTATGGGAAGACACTGAAAGCTAGAGGGGTATTGAAAAAAGAAATGGAATCAGTACTTGGTAAAAATGATGTGATGCTTGCACCTACAATGGGCACACTTCCATGGAAAATAGGGGAAATGATGACTAATCCATTGGAAATGTACCTCGCAGATATACTTACTGTTCCTGCAAATCTTGCAGGAATCCCTGCAGCAAGCGTTCCCTATGGAAAAATAGGAAAGTTTAAGCCAGGAATACAGGTTTTGGGAAGCAGATTCGGAGAAGGTAGAGTATTTTCTTTAATGCAAGAAATTGAAAAACTAGACGGGCGAAGTAAATGAAGGAAAAACAAGTTATAATTGGTTTGGAAATCCATGTGCAATTGAATACAGATGCAAAACTCTTCTGCGAATGCAGCACTAACTATAGTGCAATGGAACCTAACATGAATATATGCCCGATATGCGTTGGTCAGCCTGGATCAAAACCCATGTCTCCAAACAGTAAAGCATTTTCAAGTGTGTTAAAAATAGCTAAGATGCTTAATGCAAAACCAGAAATTGAAAAAGAAATTTTTGTACAAAGAAAGCACTATTTCTATCCTGATCTCCCCTCAGGATACCAAAGGACTTCTAAGCCAATCGCCAAAGATGGCAAACTGAATGAAATAGGAATTTGGGAAGTGCATATGGAGGAAGATCCAGGAAGATATGAACTCAAAAAAGGCTATGTGGATTATAATAGGAGTGGGGTGCCTCTTGTTGAGATAGTTACTGCACCGGATATCAAAAATCCTGCTCAAGCTAAAGAGTTCCTTGCAAAACTTGAATACTATTTGAGATATTACAACCTAGTGAAGGATGAAGTTGGTTCAATACGCATTGATGCGAATATAAGTATAGAAGGTGGGGCAAGAGTTGAAGTGAAAAACATAAACTCTTTCTCAAACGTGCATGATGCGTTAGTGTTTGAAATAAAGAGGCAGCGTACGCAAATAGAACAAGGGGTAAAGCTTATACAGGAAACAAGGCATTTTGATGAAGGGAGTGGGATCACAGTAAGACTAAGGAAAAAGGAAACTGCTGATGATTATAGGTATGTTCCTGATCCAGACGTCATGCCTCTTTATATTTCCAAGGAGGATTGGAAAAAAGTTGAAGGGAGTATAGAGGAACTTCCAGACAAACGGGCAGAAAGGATTACTAACGAATATAAAGTAGATCCTGTGGATGCAGAGGTATTAGTGCTTGAAAAAGAATTTGCAGATGCGTTTGAGGAACTTGTGAAGAAATTTGATGCGCAGAAGCTTGCAAATTGGATGCGCGGGCCTCTTAGAAAACAGCTCAACTACAGAAATCTTTTCTTTAGAACAAGCGGATTGGACACACAACATATAGAAGAGCTATATGAGATGTTCAGCGATGGAAAAATCACAGATAATGCAATGGAACAAATACTCATCAAAATGCTTGATATGGATGTTCTTGTGAAATCAAGGGAAAACAACAAATATATCAGATTAAAGGAAATGCCCCGTGAAATAGCAAAAGAACTTCAGCTTTTTAAGAGCCAGGATAACGAACTTCTAAATAGAGCGTGCTTAGAATCAATAAAAGAAAATCCAAAAGCAGTTGATGATTACCAGCAAGGCAAGGAAAAATCAATATTCTTTTTAGTTGGACTGGTTATGAAAAAAACCAAAGGCACGGCTGATGCAAAGGAAATTGAAAAAACAATAAAGGAACTGATTGAGGCTGCTAATAAACATTAGAAGGATCAATATAAATTATTTTAATTTAGAATTTTAGAAAATTTCATATAAAATTTATACCTTTTTATTGTCCGCCACCTGCTTGCATTTCTGAAGGCTTTGGAGTTGGTTTGGCTTTTGTAAGCACTCCTTCCCCTCTGCTGCCATCCCTGTAAACTGTTACTCCCTTGCAACCGGTTTTCCAAGCAAGCATATATGCTTTTTGTATATCTTCGACTGATGTTTCAGCAGGCATATTTATGGTCTTGCTAACAGCTAGGTCAGTATGTTTCTGGAATGCAGCTTGCATTTTCACATGGGAGTCGGGAGTTATATCATATGCCACCCTAAATACGTCGCGAATATCTTTTGGAATATTCTCCATGTCTTGCACAGACCCTGATTCTATAACGCTTTGCATAAGTTCATTGGAATATAGTCCGCGTACTTTCAAAACGTGTTCAAACGTATCTTCAGAATAATAAAGTCTTGCGCCGTCCATAACCACTTTCACGTATGCAATGGAAAACATTGGTTCAATTCCACTAGATGTATCGGCAATCATTGAGATTGTTCCGGTGGGCGCTATTGACGTGACTGTGGCGTTACGCATTGCATCATACTTTTCAGCCCATATTGAGTCTGCAAAACCTGGGAATGATCCTCTGGCCCTTCCAAGCTCATGACTCATTTTCCTGGCCTCAGAAGTTATGAACTTCATTATTTCATCTCCAATTTCCAAGGCAAGATTAGAATCATAGCTTACACCAATTCTGAAAAGCATTTTGGCAAAACCCATCACCCCTAGCCCAATCCTTCGATTGAATTGTGTGTTCTCTTTAATCTTCTCTATTGGATATTTATTGAGTTCGATTACATTATCTAGGAATTGCACACCTAAACGAGTAACATACCTAAGGCGATTCCAATCTATCTTCTTCTTCCAGTCCGTCTTGCTCCAATTCATTTCCACAAACTTAGCAAGATTTATGCTTCCTAGATTGCAAGATTCATAATTGGGCATTGGAACTTCTCCGCATGGATTTGTTGCAGTGATTCTTTGCTTTGGCGTTGGATTAGTATTGTTTATAGTATCCATGAATAATAATCCAGGCTCGGCAGATTTCCATGCTGAATATGAAATCAGATTGAAAAGGCTTCGTGCCTTTATTTTCCTTACAGGTTGTTTTGTGCGCGGATTAAGCAATTCATATTCAGTATCTTTATCGACTGCTTCCATAAACTTATCATCCACACCAACGCTTATGTTAAAGTTTTCAAGAACACCCGGTGTCTGTTTTACTGAGATAAATTCCTCTATATCCGGGTGCCAGACTTCTAATACACCCATGTTAGCACCGCGCCTTTTTCCGCCTTGCTTAACAACATTGGTTGCAACGTCAAAAACAGTCATGAATGAAATCGGGCCGCTTGCAACACCAGAAGTGCTTTTTACAAAATCCCCTTTTGGCCTTAGAAAAGAGAATGAGAATCCAGTTCCGCCTCCGCTCTTATGGATAACTGCTGTGTTCTTTACTGATTCGAATATTCCTTCTAAATCATCGCCAATTCCAAGTACAAAGCACGCAGAAAGCTGACCTATTCCAGTACCTGCATTCATTAAAGTCGGGGAGTTAGGCATGAATTCGAATTTGCTCATTATTTCATGGAACGCATGTTCAAAATTTTTGCATGCATCGTCATCTCCGCCAAAAAGTTTTTCTCCGGATGCTATAAATTTAGCCACCCGCCTTACAAGCTGACCTGGTGTTTCAATTATCTTTCCTTTTTCATCTTTTAAGAGATATCTTCTTTCCAAAACCTGCACAGAATTAATGGAAAGCTTAAGATCATCTTTTACTCCTAAAATTCCTTTCAACTCACGTTCAACAGATTTTTTATGTCTGTATAGAATATATGCTTTTGCAGTGGTTGCATGGCCTCTTTCTATAAGCGCCTTTTCAACCGCATCCTGAACATCCTCTACAGAAGGAACAGAATCCTTGAATTTTTGATTAATGATTTGGATTGCAAGATCTGCATTCTTGTCTGATTCGGATCTATCTTTGCCCCCAACCGCTTGTACAGATTTCCAAATGGCTTCCTTTATCTTCCCCTCATCGAATTTTGCAATGCTCCCATCACGTTTACTTATCTTGTCGATCATTGTCCCACCTTAATTAATGCCAGTCATTTTCCATATATTTTTCTTATAAATACTGTGAATTCCACATCCTTTCCTGCAAGAGGCCCATTTGCATCAAAAATAATGTGTGTTTCATTCTTTGATATTACAGTAGCAGTTACATTTACATTCTCATTAGGAAGTTTAGTGTTATATTCTACTCCAGGATAAGCAAGAACTTCCACTAACATTGTGTCGTTATCTATTGAAACCACACGTTCCATCAAGCCAGCATACAGGAATGATCTATTGACTTCTAAATTGTATCTTACTACCACTGATTGATTAGTTACGTTCACTACCTCCATATCAAAATGCTGACTATTAATTATATCTCCAACCGAATAGGTGACATTAAACTGTTCAATATAAATTTTTGGAATCCATTCATACAGACTCCTAGAATAGGTTCTATTTATTGTAAATACAAGAGAATCGTTGCGCGGGCCGAACGCATCTTCTGGGCTTAATACAAAAGTCTTATTTCCACCTACTTCCACACCAACCAAACCGCGTGCGAATGCAGGGAAAGAACCGCCGTTTGATGTGTTGAAAACCTGGGGGCCAAAAAGAGTTCTTCCGCTCATTATTCCATGCTGATTTGCAACTGATTCCATTGTGGTATCGTAAACTGCGAGATAGGTTGCATTAGTGGACATATTGGTGAAATTAGCCTTAATTATGTAATCAACGAGTACTGTGTCTCCAAAAACTACTTTCTCAGGTTCTGGAGTTGGTTGAGGTTGGTCTTGAGTACAGCCTAAAGTAAAAAGTAAAAGGATGGAGAATACTGCCAATAAAATGTATCTTAAAGAACTCATGGCATTCCTTTTGCAGATAAAGCTTTTATTTGTTTTTACAAAATTAGGAATCAATGGTTAAAGTTCTTGTATAGAGTAATGCGGAGCGACCAAACATATCCCATATTGATACATTATACGCGTAAACTCCGTTATTCAAACCTGTAATGTTTTTCCAGCAGTTTTTTTCGTCGCAAGACATTGAATAAGAGGTTCCGTTGAACAATAGAGTAGTGTTTAGCCGGCTGGTTTCTCTATAATAAACCTCTATATATGCCCAGTTTCTGGAAAGCACTGCGTTACTGCGTTCACTCCAGCGAGTATAGCTAATGCGCGGCTCTAAGGTATCCACAGTAAAATTCCTAGTTGGAGTAGTATTTATGCTTCTAAAC
>JAHJBR010000069.1 GCA_018813445.1 Microcaldota archaeon
ACCTTATAAACGAATTTTTAGGTAGTGCTGATTTGGATATTGTTGCCATGGCCGCAGTAGTATCAGTAAATGCATTTTCTTTAGGTTTTGATGTTCAAATTACAATATCCACATTGCTTGACATGTCTAATTCAGATGACGAGAACGTTTCGCAAATAGCGAATGCTGCACTTTCTCTAATGGATATCAAATCAATATAGAAAAAGAAGCGCGGATCGCCTGATCGTTTTGTCCTTCACAGTCCTAACGGCGAAAACTTTTTCCTGAGCATCTTATCGTTTCAGGAAACTGGAGGCTGAGAGCCGGAAACCACACTTATTCAGAAGCAGAGCTGAAGCTGAGAAATATATTTCGCCCCGGTCGGGGTTCGAACCCGAGTCGAGGGAGTGACAGTCCCTAATGCTAACCACTACACTACCGAGGCATGAGTACTTTATTTACTTAATAAACGCTGAGGGCATTTGTCCAGATGGACAAATCTACACCGAGGCGTAAACTATTGTTTTGTTATTTTATTTCAATCAAACAGATTAAAATGATTCCCACCAGCCGGGGTTGAACCAGCAGCCTATCGGTATCCGCTAAAAGTGCGGTTAAGCAAACTACAGCCGATCGCTCTGCCATTGCTCATCACTATATTTCTATATGTAATTTTGAGCTATGGTGGGTAAAATTTCTGAATGTAACAGAAATCAGAATTACATTAAGAGAAAAAGGATATAAAAATACATATCTTCGGATTTTTTCCACTTCCGCTCGGTTTTTAAAAAAAGTGTTACACAATATAACTACATGGAAAATCGAGTATTGCGGATTACTGCTGATGCAGGAAGAACTCAGAAAATGAGATTCTATTCAGGTATGGTAGAAACAAAACCTTATCCTCTCAGCGACAAAGAGTTTACAAGAAGGTTCCAACTTCTTCATAATTCGGCCCATCATGAGATAGGGAATTCTTTAGCTGCACTAGTCGCTCAAATTTATAGGACAAAATCGTTTTCTTTTGAAGAGCTAAGTATATCCTCCAATCCATTTATTAAGCTCGGAGCACTTTTATATTTTATTAGAACACGAACAATAAATGAACACGAGATACACCTATTTTCCAAATCTGAACTTAACCAACTATTTCAGAAAAAGATTATAGATTATTCTAAAGTTCGAGAGATAGCCTTAAGCGAAATAAATAAATTAAGAACTGGAATATGTAAAATAATTGAAATAACTAATACTCTATTCGGTCAAGATGTCCAAGGTAGAATATCTTCTGATGCAGTCAAACTTGAAAAACACGGCACTATACTTTGTTATGAATTGGAAGCATTAATGCTAGGTAAACAAGAAATACTTGAAGGCAAATTTCAAAGCATTTTTCCCATTATGCAAGCAATTAAAGAATCAGTTTATGAATATCCCAGTTATGAATTATCCCTAGATAAATTCAATGTGCTGTGCAGTCTTTCCTCGCTTTTGTTAATATCTAGAAATATTCATGATAATTCACGTCGCTCAGCGAAACAAGCCGCACGCAATTTGGAATTGCAGGTTTTCCTAGAACAAAAAAATGGAAAATTAGCAATTTCATTTAATGATAATGGTGCTGGAATGAATGAAGAAACTATGAAAAAGCTTAATTCAGACGAAAGGGTTACAACTAAATCAAGAGATATTCCTGGGGAGCATGGATTAGGATTTCTCACATGCAGGGAATACGCAAGAATGATGGGAGGAAAGCTCTATGTTGAATCAACAAGTCCTGAAGGATCCGTAATTGTTTTGGAACTTAAGCTTGTATAGGTTATCCTTCTTTTACAAGCACCATTTTCATTCCTTCCATTATCTCCACATCAGGTTTTGGAATAATGAATTTCCCATCAAAAAACAATGCGACTACTGCAGAACTATTCCCTACATTAATATCCTTTAATTTTTTCCCAACATGCTTCTTTTCCACAAACCTTTCAACAAGCTCAATATCGCTCACAGTCGGATCAAGTAATTTATAGATAACCGGACTGGAAACCCTGTTTGCAATCTCCCTGGCAAGCACATACTCCGGAACAACCGGTAGTATTCCTAATCTTTCAAAGATAAGCGAATGCTTGACCTCGGTGACTCTGGAAATTATGTTTTTTGCCCCAACATCCTTTGCATAAACAGAAATAAGGAAATTTGCCTCTTCGCTTCCAGTAACCGCAAAAACATAATCCATTTCCTTTAATTTAAGAGAGTCCAAAACTTCTGGATTGGTTGCATCCCCATTGATTACAGTAGCATTGCTTTCAGCAGCAAGTGCCTCACAGGTATTATTATCACTCTCAACCAAAATTATCTTCCACTGCTGCTTTTCAAGAATGTTCAAAAGAGCTTTGCCTACTCTTCCTGCACCAAATATCGCAACTTGAGTCATTTATTTCACCTTTTTATAAAATTAATAAGAAATCTTGCCAAAGCAAGGCTTGGAAATATTTCTATTCTACCTAAATACATCAACACAATTAAAAATCCCTTTGAAATCGTGCCTAATTGCAATAATGAAAAAGTAGAAAGTCCAACATTTCCTAAAGAAGAAGCAACCAAGAACAATGAATCCACATCCCCATATCCAAGGGCAATGAACACCCCAGTTGAAATAACCACTATGAACGCATAGGAAAATATGAAGATTGCTGATTCAATAACAGCATCATATTCCACTGGCTTATTGTTTATCTTTATCACATTTACTGCACCAGTAGGAAGAAAAGAAGTTTTTATTTTAACCCAGATGGATTTTAACACTACCAATATCCTCCAAATTTTCACTGCGCCAGTAGTACTTCCATACATCCCCCCGCAGAACATCAGCAATATGATGACGTATTTGGAAAACGTGTGCATTATGGCGATATTTCCTATGGAAAATCCTCCGCAGGCAATTGCGGAAACGCTGTTGAATATTGTATTAAGCCCATCTTCTTTTCCAACATAGAGAATAAGCAATATTGCGGATAGAAGAACAAGGATATAGAATACAAGCTCCTCATCCAAAAATGCTTTTTTGAATTTCCTGTGAAGTAAATTATTAAAGAATACAAAGCTTGTTGCACCAACAAACATTGTTCCTGCTAAAACAAATTCCTGAATTCCATTAAAATCATAATGGGAAAAAGGAAAGAAGCCTCCGTTGCTTATTCCGCTCATTGTCAAATTAACTGCATTGAACAAATCAAAGCCTGAATAGAATAGAGCTATTACTCCCAACAAACTCAAACCGAAATAGATCTTCCAATAGGTTTTAACAGTGGATGCGATACTGCTTCCTATTGTTTCCCTTCCTTCTGCCTTAAGTAAATTTTTTGCTTCCAAGCCCCGCAAAACAGCAAGCACAAAAATAATTATCCCTAAACCACCTACCCATTGCGTAATGCTTCTGAATAGCAGCATGCTTTTAGGAAGATTCTCAGGCTGTTCAATTAAAGATAAACCAGTGGATGTCCAGCCGCTCATGCTTTCAAAATAACTGTCCACAGGCGCATAGCCAGAAACCGAATACGGGTATGCACATATCGCAGGAATTATAAGCCATGCAAGAGAAGTAAGAACCAGCGCTTCACCTAAATTCAGCTCGCCTGCAACCTTGGGTTTCATTGCATCTATTAGCTTTACATAGTTCCAAGGAATTTCTTTTCTAAAAAGCGCAGTCACTGATTCATGAAACCATTTCACAAGTTTTGGAACAAGTACTGGAGATGTGGGTAGAATGAGAATTATTGCACAAACCATTATGCTTTCCCAGATAGCTTCACCTATCCAATAACCATAAATAGCAGGAATTAAAATCGCCAAACCAACGTAGAACATTACTTCAGTAAGTTTTCCTATAAGACTCATCAATCATTTATCGCAGTCTTATTTTTAAATCTCTTTTAAATGTTTAGCCCCAAAATATAACTATGGGTTCCGTTCTCAGCGGAAAAAACAATGCTCATCCTAGCTGCACTAGTCCATCTTTTAGAAAAAAACCAGGACAAATACAAACCTCTCCTAGAAGACTAAGTAATGAAGAATTTGCAAAACGCTTCAGGCTTGCATTCATATCCGTTGCGCACGAAATCAACAATAGTGTGCTGGTGTTGTTTGCACCAATGAGTGTTATCGCATATTCAAAACCAGATTGTAAATATTCTAATCAATATCTGAGTGAAACATTGAAAGACATGTATAAAACTCCTTTTTCAAAACTCCAGTTTCTTGTACAAATGGCCAATAAACAGGATGTTAGAAGCGAAGTGTTCGCGTTACCTCATTATTTTCCAGAATACGAATTAGCAGAGTTAAACATTTCAGATGATCCTGATTCGGTTAATTTCAAAGCAATAAAATCAATCGCATTGGAGTCCATTAGGGATATTCGTTTGGGTTTGGAAAAACTCATTCAACTTGCCGATGAACTCTTAGAACA
>JAHJBR010000070.1 GCA_018813445.1 Microcaldota archaeon
TGCGCACCACTCTATTCATAACTGCATTGGATATAGCACAGTCTCCTAACCGACGAAAGACATAAATCATGAAATATGGGTTTGGCGATGACAAATCACTAAGCCATTTTTCCCTTTCAGAATAGCCAAGAGTAGTGCTATCGATTATTGCATCCATCAGTTTTTTGCTTCCTCTTGGGAAACAGCTGCCATGTATGAATAGTGTTTCATAGCGAAGTTTATCCTGCGTCTTTCTGTTAGTTGCACGGCAGCAAATAAAACTGCGTATCAAAATGTCATCGAATCTATCTGGCGGATTTGAAACATAAAAGGAAATAACTGCATGACAACAATCTGGGCTAGATATAACGTCTTCTGGAATACAATGCAATCCTTTTGCAGCAATTACCTCATTGGTTTTTCGCAGGATTGCACTGCTGAAATCACCTATTGCCAAATCGAACATAATGCCAGCAGCAATCTCTTTTGCATCAGCTTTGTCAAGCGAAGAAAGAGTGTCAAGTAATTTAGCAACTGACTCCTCCAATTTACGTGTACTGTTTCTAAAGTCACGAAATTCGTTGAAATTTGAAATTATCCTAGTTTTTTCCTGCTCTGAGATTGGTTGCATAATAGGTTCTGGTAAGGCTTTCAACTTCGGTAATGGGAAGAGTAAAAGCTCCTTCATGCATTTGGGCGGTCTTTTTTCAATCTTTTCTGAGCCCGGCTTATTTTTCATTCCTTTGTACACCTACATGTATTTTCTCGGCTTGAGCAACCATATAATTTAGTCGTTAGAAATATAGATTAGTGATAGACATTTAAAAACATATACACTAACGGAATATTATGAGCCACCACATCAATTTCTGTATTAACTACTCAAGTTAACTAAAGTGTTTTCAAATACTGTTCATGCAAGCATATTGGGAGCAAATAGAAGTAATAAACCAAGTATGAGAAGCACTGTTCCACCTATAATTTTGCAATAGCTGGCATATTTTTCTCCAACCGTTCCAGTAACCATGAATGCTGCTATTCCAAAGATTATCAGGTCATCTAGCATGAAAAAGAAATCGTAGATAAGAATATATGCATAATATTCTAATGTGGATAAAGATTTCAAAGAAAGCACATGGGTAAATATTGCTGGCAATGCAGCAGAGCATACAAATTCTATTGAATTAATCACAAATGCAAGCACAACTATTCCAAAAAAGGTTGCGATTGTGAGCGGAGAGGAAATCAATTCTTTCATATTGTCTGTGAGTTTTTTCTTTTCTTCTGCATCCCCTACTTTGCACACTACTTGGCCACGGGTTTCTATAAGCTCCTTTACTGAGAGTATTCCTGCGCCTAATGCAAACAATCCCACAATTATAGTCACTATTCTTACGTATCCTAAGAGTAGGAATGCATTCAGCCAGGCAGTCATAAATAGGAAGTACAATATTCCTGAGGCAAATACGAATGTACCTACAATTAGCCAAATTTTCGAGCGGTCTTTTAATTCCAAAACCAAGGCGATCAGGTAAACAAGAACCCACATTGCACATGGATTGAACCCATCAATCAAACCCAATACTATTGCCAGCATTGGAAGAGAATAGCTGCTCAGGTCTATTTCCCCGAATATAGGTATATTTATGTGCTTAAGCACATCTCCGTTGAATTTTGACTCAGATTCATTCTGAGGAATCGTACACGTGGCGTTGATGCATTCCATTATGTAATCACGCATCCTTGCTCCAGAAGTATTTGCATCCAAGAAACCAACAAAAACCTTGTCTTTTATGATGGTTGTTGGAACACCGATGGTGGATAGACCTTCACTGTGGTTTTGCAGCATTGTTTGAAGAATGACATATTCGCCAGGAATTTGTACATCATGGTAAATGAAATTTATTTCTGGGAATTCATTCATTAATTCTTGATTGTAAACTTTTTGAGCATCACAAATGTGGCAGGTTGGAGAATAAAAAAAATGTATAACTATAGAGCCATTTTCTGATTGAGAAAATCCGTTGTTGGCTGTTGGCTCAGGAATAAAAATCAGTATTACACCTAGAATTAATAGTGCTAATGCTAGGTATTTATTGAATGGGATATTGAGAAAATCCTTAATTTCTGCTTGTATTTTATCTAGCATAATACCAAGGCATTACTTGTTGGGTTCGGATTTTAATTGTATTGGAATTCATATATACTTTATTCCAATGCAGAGAAAATAAATAACAAAGAATCGCTCCCATCGGGATTTGAACCCGAGTTAATGGATTGAAAGTCCACCGTCCTTGACCGGGCTAGACTATGGGAGCAAAATAAACATTTCCGGTTTTATTCCGAAATACGGAACATCCATAATCCTTAACCGGGCTACAGCAAACTCGAAAGAGTTTGGTGCGAGGTCGGCTGCTTTTTTCCGCAGACGACAACGGACTATGGGAGCAAAATATTTTCAGTCTAATTTCGAAATACGAAACTAAATTTTTACACCTGAATTTTTTAAAATATTCAAAATTTCAGAATGTACTTCCTCAACTTTTTTGCTGGCATCCACTAAGTGCCATTTATTAGTAAGGAATTTGTCACGATACAACTTTAAATAGTTCTGTCGCACGGATTCAAGGTATTTTTGATCTTCCTCGTATCGATCTAATGCTTTCTGCTTCTTTTTTCTTTCCTGGGAAA
>JAHJBR010000071.1 GCA_018813445.1 Microcaldota archaeon
ATACTTGTACAAGAAAGAGAAAAGCAAGGAAGAACCAAAGGCCTTCAATATGCAATCGGGTTCATAAGCTCAGATTGGCCTGCGGGGAGTTTAGAAGACATGATAAAAGAAAGAGGAAACAAGATGGAGAAAATCTATTTACAGGAAGGATATTCATTTGTAAGGGTAAAAAATGGAATACTCGCGGTGAAGCAGCTGTGATAATCGTAATGCGCCTAGGACATAGGCTTCCGCGCGATGAAAGAATGACCACTCATGTTGCGCTAGTCTCAAGAGCTTTTGGTGCAGAGAGAATAATCTATGCAGGACAGCATGATTCCAGTTTTGAAGAAAGTATAAAGAAAATAGTTGAAAACTGGGGTGGCGCATTTTCAGTAAGCTATTCAAAAAAACCTGAATCCGAACTTTTAAAATTAAAAAAATCAGGTTATGGAATAGTTCATCTCACAATGTATGGAATGCCTCTTCCTGAAAAACTAGAAGAAATTGCAAAACATGAAAAGCTAGTGGTAATAATAGGCGCAGAACAAGTCCCAAGGCCATTCTATGAATTAGCAGATTTTAATATTTCAATAACCAATCAGCCCCATAGTGAGGTTGCAGCGCTTGCAATAACTTTAGATAGATTAATGCAAGGAAAAGAACTTATGAGAAAATCCTTTTCTGGAAAAATCTCCATTGAGCCGAGTGAAAAAGGAAAAAAAACAATAAAGCGCTAATCTATTCTCATTTCCTTTCTTATATCCATAATCTGCTTATTTTTCTCAATCCTAGCTCCAGTCCATTTTACAAATAACGGAAGCACAATTGAACAGGAAACAGCAAAAACCATTGCTGCAAAAACTCCTGAATCCGGCATATATGGATAAGTCCCAACAAAATAATCCATAAAATCATTCAAAAGATACCAGCCCAAACCAGCAAGAATCCATTTCATATCCACATCATAAGCAAGCAGAATGAATTGAGCAGTCATTCCTATGTGCTCAACAACTAATACCCATCCAAGTAAATCAGTAAGAAAATAGGCTGGGTTTGAGAAAAGAACGAACAATGTCCATAATCCATATTTCATTAATCCTATTGAAATTAAGAATCTGAAGCCTTTTCCATTAACTATTCCTAAATAAGCAGCAACTGCAAGAATCACATACACGGGACAATCAGGAATAAAAATCCAAACTAAAGGAGAAAAATCAACCATCTGCTGATAATAGATAACCATTCCAACAAGGAAACCAAAAAAATTTCCCAAACAAATAAGCAGAAGTAAATTTCTCCAGAAACTCATCCAATCCTCCTTGCTGGAATTCCTGCATGCTTTTCCCCATCAGGTACATCTCTATTAACCAAGCTCATTGCACCAACTATTGCGTTATTTCCTATTTCAATTCCTGGAAGAACAACGCTCCTTGCACCAACCACTGCATCATTTCCAATTCTTATTCTTCCAATTCTCAACTCTTCCTGAATAAGTTCATGCGCAGTTATCATACATCCTGTTCCAATTATTGCATTATCTCCTATCTCCACTAATTCTGGATAAAAAATATCAAACACATTTCCCAAAGCAATGAAAGCATTTTTCCCAACCTTCATTCCAGTAAGCCCAAGCAAAAACCCACTTATTGAAGGAATTGGACAAAAGAAGACAAGCACAGCAATCTTTGCATTAAACAGCACTCTGATTGGATTTTTGTGCTTTAGCCAGAACCACCAATCTCCTTTTTTATAAGCAATTTTCTCAATTCTTCTCATCACTTATTCCTCCTGTAGTAACTTCTTTTACCGTTTATATTTATTGATTTTATTATACCGATAAGGCCTGCATAATATTGCAAAAGCCTATGTTTTCTTCGTTCATATTGCACCGCAGACTTTTTATCCATCATTGCCTTTACCAGAGAAGCAAGATTGCGCATAAAAAGCACAGACAATCCCAACGGGACAATAAAAAGCATTCCAAAAACTGCAGGAAGACTGAGTAAATTCATCATTAGAGGCACTATTGCAGCAATTGCCAGCATAAGAACTGCTAACCCAGTATCGCGCATTGCCAAATCATCAAGCGAAAGGTTATTGCCCATTGCACTATGGAATGCGCGCGAAAAGCTTCTAAGCAATTTATTTATGCTGATTACAATGCTAATTGTTGGAACAATTGCAAGAAAAACCGCACCAATATAAACGTAATTAAGATATTCTTGAAGATAATCAGTGAATATATTGCTGATAAGAGCTACAAGCAACGCAATAAGAATCAACAGCACGCAATTAAACACAAGGCGCCTACTCTCTCTTGCAAACGCATTATATATGCTTCCTTGAGCCTCAAACTCTTTTACAACTTGGGCAAGATAAAGCGAGATCTCCTTTCCATTATTTCTGACACGCACAGGTACAAAAGAAGAAGCTATTTTTACTATTTGTTTTTCAAATCTTATGGCGATTGTAGCGATGAGGGCAGTAAAGAACACAAGACTCGCAGTTATACTTATCAAATCAAAAGGAACTACGAGTGAATTTGCCTGCTGAGCTATTATTAATGAAAATTCACCTACTGCAAGCATCAACAAACCAGAACGTATCGCCTGCTCTTTTCTATA
>JAHJBR010000072.1 GCA_018813445.1 Microcaldota archaeon
AATGAATTTTTTACTTTTGAATTCTTATAGATTGAAAAAAACTTTAGGGATGAATTATCTTCTAATTTTATGGTTTTTACGCATTGCTCATTGTTGTATTCAAAAAACACAATAGAATCAGTGGATACAACTAACTGATTCTCAGAAAGCTCTGCATTATTGTTTGATTTCTTGAACTGCATATTATCCCATTTTTTTATCTACTTCTAATTGCACTAAGCGGTTGAATTCTACTGCATATTCTAATGGGAGCTCTTTCATGAACTCATCCACAAATCCAAGAACTATTAAAGAAGTTACTTCTGATTCTGAAAGTCCTCTATTCATCAAATAGAAAAGATGTTCATCGCTTATTTTTCCTACTTTGGCTTCATGGAATATATTGGAATTGAATTCGTTTGAAATAAGTAATGGTGTGGTTAAATTTCTTGAATCAGAATCCAAAAGAAGAGCATCGCATTTCACGCTGGATTTTGCATTTTTCGCATTTTCAGAAAAGCGCACTGTGCCTCGGAAAGAGGTTGTGCCGCCGTTTTTTGCAATATTCTTGCTGTTGATTATTGAAGTTGTGTTTTCTGCTTCATGTATTGCTCTTGCGCCTGCATCCTGATACTGATTTTCTCCTGCATAAGCGATTGAAAGAAAATCTGCTTTTGCACCTTTTCCTTTCAGATGCACCGCTGGATACTTCATATTAACTAAAGAGCCCATATTTCCATCCACCCATTCCACAAACGCATTTTCATATGCAAATGCTCTTTTTGTTACTAGGTTGTAGATGTTTGTGCTCCAGTTCTGGATAGTTGTATATCTTAGATGCGAATTGGGTTTTGCAATGCATTCCACTACTGCTGCATGTAAGGAAGCTTCTGAATAAATTGGCGCAGTGCAACCCTCCATGTAATGTATCTTGCTTCCTTCCTCGCAGATGATTAAAGTGCGCTCAAACTGCCCAAACGCCTGTGCATTTATCCTGAAATAAGCCTGCACAGGAATATCTATTTTCACATTTTTAGGGATGAAAAGGAAAGTGCCTCCGCTCCAAACTGCAGTATTTAGGGCTGCAAACTTATTGTCGCTTGCAGGAACAATTGTTCCAAAATGCTTCTTAATTATTTCTGGGTACTCTTTTACAGCCGTATCTGAATCCGTAAAGATTATTCCTTTTTCAGCCCATTCCTTTTTCAAACCTTGATAAACCGCTTCGCTTTCGAATTGCGCCTCTACTCCTGCAAGGAATTTTCTTTCTGCTTGAGGAATTCCGAGCTTATCGAAAGTATCTTTTATATATTGAGGGACATCTTCCCAGCTTCTTGCCTTTTTCTCGCTGGATTTTATGTAATAGGTGAGATTATCGAAATTTAATTGGGAAAGATCCGGGCCAAAAGAAGGCATTGGAAGTTTTAGGAATAATTTGTAGGCAGAAAGCCTTTTTTCCAGCATCCAGTCTGGCTCTCCTTTTTCTGCAGAGATTTCTCTTACTGTTCTTTCAGAAAGGCCTTTAGGAGTTTTGAATACTGGATTCTGATCAGTGTTGCTCATAGCCATATTGGGGATTTGAAGTTTAAAAGCAATTAGTTCAAGAATCTCTTGGATTTTTAAAGCGTATTGGGTAGGCTAGCGCACGTCTGTCGGATTCCTTATCATGTTCTAAGGAAGCCGCGAGTTTTCTTCCAAATTTAATAAACTTTCTTACATTCTTCTCTTGCTTCCAGGCCTCTCTTAGTTTAACATGGATTGGTTCAGCCAAGAAGTTCAGGATCCCCGAACTTATTCCACATACAAACGTAAAAACTAGATTAAAAAAAGCTAATTTCTGAGACAATTGCGGTATCGAAACTGCCAGTATTCCTGCAAGGCCGAAGCCAGCATAGGATAGTGTCTTCATTAATAATGTTTTATGCCGCAGCTGACGTGTTTCTGATGCAAAGGTCTTCTTCTCTTTTGAAAGAGTAGCACCTAATTCACTCAAATCTTTTTTCATATATGACGTGTAATCACGTCTTTTATATAGGTTAAATGCGATGTCTTCACCTGGAATGGGCCTTTTTTCAGGATCGAAAAGGAACTGACGCATGAACTTTTCTGCCGCTAACTTGCTATCGCTTAAATGATAATTGCTAAATCTTCTTCTAACACCTAGAATTCTTGGATTGAATGGTTCGATGCTCCATTTTGCAGATTGGGTTTTGTGAAGAAGCCTTACTGTCTTTGTTGATGCCCAAGGCATTTGATCATCTTTCGATTGGTAATTCTTAATTAAATCTGTCAAGCAATTGCCTTCCCAATTCAATAAATTCCTCAACTTTTTTCTCTGCCTTGTGGATCTCTATTAAATCAGAATGAGTTGGTTCTGAAAAAAGAAATAGAAAAACAGAGGTCAGTCCAAAAACAACACTTGATATGATATATGGCACTAGGACAAATTGATTTTTATGCGGCGCTAGGGTAGTAGATAGGAAATTAGCTGTTTGCAAACTAAGTGCGGCCAACGAGGCAGATATGATTAAACTAAGGTAAGTGCCAGCCTTCATGAAAAAAGTTGAATTGCTTATGGCTTTCGTTTCATCCTTAAAATTCGTTCTTTCTGAATGAAAGGAATCGCAAAATGCATTCAGCTCATCTTTGAAATCCAAGGGTTTTTCCAAACTCTTCCTTAGTACAAAAGACTTCTGTGGATCTTGGGTTAAAAAGAATTTCCTTGTGAGCACCTCCATGTTCCTAGAAGTTTCAGTTAAGTGGATTCTACCTACTTTTCCTATTGTTAATTCCACGGGCTTGGATCTTAATGCAATCTTTCTCATGCCTGAAATAATTTCCTTAGGTGTCTTTGGCTGCCTGTAAAATATGAGATTCATATTCTCATCACTTCGGCTTGGCCTTTTCCTGGTCCAATTCATGGACAAAATTGGTTATGTACCCTAAGAATGAGCCGATCTCCTTTTGAATCTGTTGCAAAATTTTAGGTGCTTCATTCCTTTTTTCGTAAAGCTTAGCAACGAATTCCGAATCAGGTCCATAGTAAGGTCCGAATATAGTGCGAATAGCAATAAGAGCGATTGCGGTGACACCTATGCCCAAACATCCGACCAATTGATCATGAGTTAAAATGGTTGCTAGTGCTGAAATTGTAAACCCACCGCTAACCACGGCCAAGTTAATGTTAGTAAGCCATTTTGAAACCTTTTTCGTAAAATTTTTGAGATCAGGGTTTTTCCTACTCTGTAAGAATTCCATATGCGTGAATGCAAGGCAAACATCTTTTTCTAAACAAGTATGTAATTCATCAACCTCGGCTCTTAATCCAGCCACAAATGAATTATGATATGGATTGGAATCAAAGGAAATACCGCTTGCATGGGCTCCAAAAAACATTCTAGAAATTTCTTTTGTCTTTTCAGTAGTTGGTGCAAAGCGAGGTACATCCGGACCGCCTAGTTTCAGCAATCTTTCTGAAAGCTGGAAAATAATATTGGCTTTTCTTACTATTGGCCACCTGTGCCTATCATGAA
>JAHJBR010000073.1 GCA_018813445.1 Microcaldota archaeon
ACTTCCACTTTGATCCCTTCTTTTTTCGCATCCTGCAGATGAGTATAATGAGTAGTAGCAGCCAAAGGATCTCCAGCAACAAGCAACGCCACCTTTTCCTTCTCAGCCCTTTTTACAATGAAATCGCTCTCCAGCTCCTCTCTTTCCAAAACCCTAATCTTTTTCCCGATCAGCTTTTCCATTTTCTTTTTCCAATCCTTTTGCAGAACTCCTGTGTGCATCTCAGCATAAACCTCTTCTGATTGTTTTGCAAGCTCTTTTCCATGCATAGTTAAATCTCCGGAAATTCCCAAACCAATAAGTGCAAGCATAAAATCACTTTTTCGCAATCTGGGCAAGCTTTTCCAAAAGCCCAAACCCGTGCTCAATGGTTTCAGCCAGCTTCATTGCATAGGTCTCATCATTTATTTCATCAGAGTTCCATATAATAGTTGGAAGAATATTCATTCCTGGCTGTTCACTCCATAATACAATTCCAATCTTTTTCTGACTACCTAATATTCCAAAAACAGCACTGTTTGATGCTGCGTAGAAATGCCCATATTCATGAAAATATTGCAAATCCTTATCTGATGCAACCAAGCTCTTTAGTTCATCAATCCTTTCCTTTGCTTCAACTTTCATTTCCCCATGTTCCCTGGAAATATTGAACTTCATAAATTCATCTGTACCACGGAGCACAAATCTATGAATAGCATGAATTCCTATTCTTTTCTTCCTTCTCACATAATAGGTAAGCCTAACTCCGTTCTTTTCAATCCATACACTTTGCGAATCACTGCTGTATCCCTTTCTTGCAGCCACTTTTGCGAACATTTCCTTTTGTTTATTCCTTCCTTTCCCAAATAGGCTAATTGTCCAGAAAATAGCAAACATAAAAACAAAAACCAGAACCGCAGATAAAACAATAAGTATAGGAAGAGGAATCGCATCGCTTATTGTTTTGAAATCCATCTAAGCACCAACCATCATCCTAAGAACATCCCTGAGCCCAGGAGCCAAGCCGATAATTATGAGCACAAGTGCAATGAATGTCCTTTCGTTAGAACTCACTCCCTTTTCATTCTTTATTAAGTATGCTGCTGCAAATGCAATAGCAACCTTTACTAAATAGAACGTAAAAAAAGTTCCAAACAGATCCCCTATGAATTTTGGAACAACATGCTGTTCAAAATAGCCTTTTCCGCTTATTTTCGAGAATATATCAATCACAAAGAATGTGGCTGCTCCATCTAACGCATGGGCACCAACTATCCCTGCAAGTATGTCATTTTTGAAATACACAAGTGCAAGATAGAATGGAATCAAGGCAAGTAATATTATGGGCAATGCATAAAGCGCATAACTCATAAAAGGAAGCAATAAAAGAAGATGGGGAATCCACAAAATCAATCCTATATCTCCCGTGAGTTTCCTGTTTTTCATCTTCCAACCAATATAAAGGGAAATGAAAAACAGAGCAGCAGTAACTACGTATATCCCCGGGCTACTAGTAAGAAATCCATAATCATAGATGTGAGAATCAAGAACTAATTTGTGCACAGGAGTTATTGCCTTCATTACTCCAGTATCAATACTGTCCGTAACCACTCTTACTGTTGATCCAAAAAGCACAAATGGAAGCGTATTGTATACGAATTGTGCATCCACTTTCATTCCTGTTTTTTTGAACCATTGATAAATCAAATAAAGCGCGATAATTGCAATTATTGCATATGTAACTGTATTAACCGCATTGTATCCTTCATGATTAATTATTGGATCCACGTAATACTTACTTATGAATTCTGAAATGTCCAAAAAAACACCCGTAACCTATTCAACATGTTTTTATTAAACCATTACGCTATTCAGCCTAGTAAAACACATATGTTTTATTGTTCCCTACTCCATTGCCTAAAAGGCCCCTTATTGCAGCAAAAGGCATTACTCTCAAGAAAGGCGCAGTCATATCCACATTCACTAATCCAACCTGCAATCCACGCGACCTATATTTTGAAACATTTACCCCACCAAACATAAATCCCTTAAATGAATCGCAAATATTAAGCGGACTCATCATCCAACCAGCCAAATCAGCTATAGAACTCACAGATAAGCTAACTGAAGAACCATTGAGAGTTCCTTCGCAATCTGAACCAAGTATACTCCACATCCTTCCTTTGAAGTCTCCCATAACGTCCACAACCAGCCCAACCACGGTCCCTTCCCCACTTCCAACATCTGCTTTTGCAGCAACTAATCTTCCTTTTAATTCATTTATTCTTGCATAAACAGCGGTTAAAGTCCCTTCCCCTATTTCACCAATAAGCACTTTGGGAAATTTAGAATCAATAAGTCTTTTTACTCCAGCAAATTCCTTAGCGATCGTTCTACCTATCGGAATAACCTTTGGAATCATCTCCTTTCTTGCAAACGCAAGTGCACCCATCTGCTCACCCCATCAACAGCATTTTCTGGTTACTCGTTCCTGTTTCGGTTTTGTTGCATTTTGTGTTTTATTTTTCCCATATTTCATTTAAACCAATCGGTTGAAAGCATAGCATGAGGCCTAGAGAAAAAAACAAAGTAAAGAAAATCAGTGAGGAGAGGATAGAAATACTTTTGGAAGAGGCTGAAAAAACATTCAAGAAGAATCCTGAAAGGGCAAAAAGATACTGTAGGCTCGTATTCGCATTAGTGAAGAAGAATAAAAACAGGCTAACAAGAGGCCAGAAATTCTCATTTTGCAGAAAATGTTTCTCATTTTGGAAACCAGGAACTAGTGTAAAAGTAATTTTTGACAGCAGGAACCATAGGCTCATATACAGATGTTTAAAATGCGGAAATGAAAGAGCGATAAAATACAAATAATTAGAGTATTTTCAATTGATTCTCCTTTTTCACTGCTATATAGATTAGCCGCGCAACGACGTAAATCCAACTCGCCAGGGAAATCAAAGGATAGGCTATTTTGTACACACAACCTGAACAATTTCCAGAAAAGCTATTATAGAATACACAGTAATAGTTACATCCAGAACCAGCGACAATTATGCCAATCATAATCGGAATAAATAGTAATCCGAAATAGTACTCAATCTTGTTTTTAGTCCTATGTCCGATTATCGCTATTCCAGCGCCAAGGAGGGAATGCGCAATTATCAAAGGGATTATCCCTATTGGTTCCTTAACGTTAACAATCGGCTCCTTTGTTTTAACAGATCCGTTTCCTTCAATACCTGTATCTGTTGGTTTAAGCCAGTCTTCCATATACTGCATACTGCGAAACGGTTTAATAATCTTCTGCAGCATTTTCCTATCCATGGATTTTGACCAATCAATAATCAGCGACGTGAAGGAAGTAGAAAAAGAGATGAAGCTCCTTATTCCAAAAGAGCCCAAAGAAGTATACGGTATGCTCGAGGAATACATATTTAGGGGCGGAAAAAGGATAAGACCCGCGATGCTCATGCTTTGCTTCCGCGCACTTGGAGGAAAAGAAAAAAAGAACGCAGTAAAAGCAGGAGCAATAATCGAGCTTTTCCATAACTTCACGTTAATGCATGATGATATAGAAGATGATTCTCAATTCAGAAGAGGGAAACCCACATTACATATATCCCATGGCCTTCCAATTGCATTAAACAGCGGAGACGCACTTTATACAAACATATGGAACCATCTTCTGAATTCATTAACAAATCATGAGAAAACAGCAAAACTCGCTTCAATCAGCGGGCGTGCTTTTCAAAAAGTAGTAGAAGGCCAAGGGATTGAATTAGAGTGGCACCGCACAAAAAAAGTAGATATGAGCGAACAAGATTACTATACGATGGTTGGAGGAAAAACAGGTGCATTGATGGGTGCCAGCTGCGATGCAGGAGCATTTCTTGCAGGCGCTGATGATTCCACACGCGCAAAATTCAAGAATTTTGGTGAATCCTTGGGAATCGCATTCCAAATCCAGGATGATCTATTGAATTTGGTAGGGGATTTCAAGACATACAAAAAGGAAATCGGCGGGGACATAACCGAAGGAAAAAGAACGCTTATGGTTATACACGCGCTTGCTCATTCTCCTGAATCTGAGAAAAAGAAACTGATACAGATAATAAATTCAGGAACAAGGGAAAAGAAAAAATTAGACGAAGCAATATCTATAATGGAAGAATCAGGATCAATAGACTACGCAAGGAACAAGGCAAAGCAATTCGTTAAAGAAGCAAGCTCTTTTCTTGAAAAGCTCCCTTCATCTAAAGAAAAGGAAAGCATGATCGGGATATCTAATTATGTAATAAACCGTCAGCTATAGCCAATCAAAAAAGGTTAAAGGCAACATAATCTACGAGCTTTTTAAATATTGCCCAACTTATTTTTCCCATGAAAAACAAGCTCTTAATCTCCCTGATGTTGCTATTCACAATAACTGCAGCCTTTGATGTTGATGATTATTTAACTCCTGAAGAAGAAAATGCAACAATCACTAACGAATATTTTTCCCTTAACCATACTGTGCACTATATAGTAAATGTAGGCGGAGAACCCACATTTCTTATAAAAGATGACGCCTTGCTTACTGCGCCAGATGAAATTGGATCCACGTTAAAAGCATACTATAGTGCCCAATACGAAATAAACAGCACTGAAATAACTTTAATGCGCACCTATATCCAAAATTACAATGATAGTAGAAACAATGGTGTAGATCAATATACTGGCCTTGAGGAATATTCGTGTAGGCAAGCAATTTTCCTTCCTCTTTATCCATGCACAAACGAAACCTCGTGCAACACAACTGCAAGAATGATGTGTGCGTATCTAAACAATTTGGGAATGGGTTGCAATGATTACAGTTCGTTTGTAGGCCCTATTACTGAATTTTCATATGCAAGCTTTGGTACTGATTCTGCATTAGCCAATATTTCCAATAGGCTTGACAGCCTTAATATGGAAAATGCAGTTGACCACATAAGCAAGATAAAGAGTGAGATTGCACTTTTGAAGACCTATCGCCAACAGATAGAAAATACAATGTTTAGGATACCTCTTTCAGGAGAATCCTGTTATAATTGCACAGGAGTTTGTCCAAAGATAGATTTAGCTGAAACTTACCTAAGCAGCATGGATACTCTTGCAACTTCGCTTTCAAATAAGATTGCACCACTTGCCAATTACTCATCCACATCTCAGAAAATCCATTCTAACACTCAAGATAGAATTAATCAACTTGAAAATGCTAATACAAGAAAAGAATATGAAGCGGTGTTCCTTCCTTTATCCGAACAGGCAAAAGTAATAAAGGAAAATGCATTGGATGCGCTTTCCCTTATTCAGAACGTAAGCCTTCAGGCAAAGCTTGACAATTTTCTAATGATTGAATATGAGATCGAGACAAAGCTATCCACTTACAATTTTACAGGATTAAATGAATCTATTATCGAGTATAATCTAACACTAAACCAGCTCAATAGTTCAATAGCCCCTGCTATGTCTTTTTACGAAGACGTTGAAAATACTTCTGTAGAGGCTGAAGCATACCTAATAATAGCTGAAAGCCAGGTTTGCGAAGGAGCATTTGATGAGCTTGAGGAACTACAAGAGGAAAAGGATAATTTAGATAGTTCATTCCAGGATGGTCTTTCTGCAGCCCAATATGAAGCGTTACAAGAAGATTACGAGGACATTATAGAACAGGAAAAAGCCCTTATTGCAAGCGGAGGGGGAATCGAGAGTTCTCTTTATCTTTTAGAGGGTGCATCGGATAGTGCTTTGGATAATTTTGCTTCAGTGCTTCATACAATTAAACCCTTAACCTATTCAGAACGTGCAGAGTTTTCCTCCTATCTACCAATTTCCTATGCCGTACTTATGTTTTTGATCTTCACTTCATTTTGCGCATTCATAATAATGGTTTATTATGGAATCGCAAGAAAACCAATGAATTCCATACTTCTACTCTCAGTATTCCTTATACTTGTGTTATTTATAGGAATATTCTCCCTGCTTAGTTTCTTTTCAGCAGATAAAGCCCTGAATAGATTAAGCCAGGGTAGTTTCCTTAACCTTGCAAAATCCTCAAATGAAGTACTAATACTAATAAACAAAGATGGTACCGACGCAGCAACTATCTTGGCTATGGATGCATGTGCATCCAAAATTTCAGCCGCACTCCAAATGCACAATATCTCATCTTTAGTATATACTTTAGATGACTCCATGTGCACATCAAATTCTTCAAATACTCTACAAGACTGCTTGGACGTTATAGAAGCTCCATTCTTCATCTTGAGTGTTGCTGACTCTGATTCAACTACCTATTCAGGCCTTCTTTTGGACGAGGCCAATGTGAAAGGCAGGGTTGCTTACCTGGATCAATGTGCAGTTGCAGAGGCAATAAAACTATCCTAGGTTTTTTTATGATGTTGAAGAAGATTGCCATTTTAGTACTTTTGATGATTGCTGCATTTCTTACTTATTCAATATTGAACCGGTCAGTTTTTGAAGAACCAAGCACAAAAGAGCAATTTGGAAAAGACCTAACTTTAGCTCAAGATGTTTTCATAGTAATGGATTTGAGGGGCGCTCCTGAAGATTCAAGAGTAGGAGTAATGCAGTGCGGAATTGATCTTGCAGGAAGCACAGCCCTTCAACCCCGCAATGTATTTGTATATGCAGTTGAAGGCAATACTTGTCTTGATGAAAATAACACAGATGTTGGTGCTGTATATTGCGATACATTATCCACAAAAGGAGCAGTAATCCAAATTAGATATGGGGAAAAAGGATTAGTGGAGTTCTATAAAAACAAGATGCTTGTGAATCTTAACAATTATTCTGCACCATGCTCAGTCTCAAGCAACTGAATTATTTATATCTGAGGAATGCTGCAATTCCACCAAACCCTTCTAAAAACTGCGTGCCTTCTGTAGTATTTGTAGATATTATCTCAACTTTGATCCCTTTTTCCTTAGCCAAATCTGCAAGATCCTCAAGCAAAGGCTCTTCCTCTTCAAGCACCATCCTTCCATTGCATGCAGAACAGGTTATGCTTGTTTCTGCCTGCTCATCCAATGTTTTGCTTTCCTCTGCTTCGCAACTTCCGCATTTCCATTTTGCTATTTTATAAATAAGTCCTTCAGATAACAATACCATGTCTGCCTGTTTTTTCTCTATTGCATTGCGCACTTCTTTTTCCCCGTAGGTAACTAATCCATCTTTAGATATCTCTTTTATAAATCTGTCAATCAGCACTCTTTCTTTTATTGCTTCCTGCTCTGCGATAAGAGATTCGCTTTTTGCAAGAACTTCTCTTATTCCATATTCATCAGTATAGCCTGTATCCACCACTCCGATTATTTTATGCTGGTAATTGTAGGGTGCCATCTTATAGAAAAATTCTTTAGTTGGTCCAGGTCCGCCTATTATTATTCCTTTAACTTTTCCAACAAAGGCTTTGTCCATGGCTTCTCCCACTCTTTTGTAATAGTATTCAATACTTTCTTCTATAAGCCGCTCATATCTTCTTGCACTCTGCCCTCCCTTCCTAATCTTTGCATGCGCAGTGCTATTCAATTTCTTTGTTACTACTACCTGTGTTCCTTTGAGAATTGCAACTGTAGCTTCTCTTCCGTCCATTACAACCAAGCCATAGCTATCTGTTGCATCAAGAAGCCGTTGCAATGGTTCAAGGAAAAATGAGCTATCGCATCTATATACACTAATATTCAACGGTTGCGGGGGCTCAATG
>JAHJBR010000074.1 GCA_018813445.1 Microcaldota archaeon
CTGAGCTTCTTCTTTTCCGCCTAAGCCAAAGGCTAATCCTCCAGCCAAAGCTAGCATCGCTACGATTCCGGTAATAATAGTACCCACCAGATAGTCCGCTATTCCCAATTGCAGCAAAGCCGCAAATACACCAAAAATGATGATGGCCCATTTAGAAATTGCTGCTAATAAAGTAGCCGACATTACACCAGCTGCCTTTGTACTTCCCTTGACTATTTTATAAACAAAATTGCCAAGAAGAATCACGCCTGCCAATATAATTACCGCTACTACTATATTAGGAATATACATTATGATATTCCCTAGGAAATAACTCACTTGTTCAAGTTGGAGAATGTTGGCTGCTGCTACCAAGAAGACTAGAATCAAAAACCATTTTACTAGTCCTCCAATGAATGCTGAGACATGCTCTTCGATATTTCCCAGTCTGTCGCCTAATACACGATCCAAAGCTTGATCAATTCGCGCAGCTTTTAAAATTCTTTCCACTACTTTGCCTAAAACCATTGCTACAATCCAACCAGCGACAAACACTAGTAACGCACCAATTAGAGAAGGAAGAAAACTTAATAGCTGATCCCAGAGATTCATAAGGGACAAGGTAATCGCTTCTCCCCATGTTTGTATTCCATTCATAATATCACCTCTCTTTCTATTTTTATTTTATATGACTTAAACTGATAATAGCACAAGTTAGAGAAAATTACACGTCCAGATTTTGCACATGCTTAGCATGTGTCTGGATGAATCTTCTTCTAGGTTCCACATTACTTCCCATTAAAATATCAAACATTTTGTCTGCCGCTTGCGCGTCTTCGATTGTTACTTGCAACATCAATCTTTTTTCTGGATCCATAGTGGTTTCCCAAAGCAGTTCCGGATTCATTTCTCCTAAACCTTTGTATCTCTGGATATTAAAACCGGATTCTTTCTCCTCGCCTTCCTTTATATCTTTCCCAATTAATTTGTTTTTTTCTTCTTCTGTGTAAACAAATTTCACATCCTTTCCTTTCTGAATACGATACAACGGTGGTTGGGCAATAAAGATATGGCCATTTTTCACCAAATCCTCAAAATAACGATAGAAGAAAGTCAGTAATAGTGTCCTGATGTGCGATCCGTCCACATCAGCATCAGCCATGATAATGATTTTCCCATAACGAAGCTTGCTTATATCAAAAGTCTCACCAATTCCGGTTCCCAAGGCAATAATGATAGGTTTTAACGTGTCCGATTTCACTACTTTTTCCAAGCTAGTTTTTTCCACATTGACTAATTTCCCTCGCAACGGCAAGATTGCTTGAAACATTCTGTTTCTACCCTGCTTGGCTGAACCACCAGCTGAATCTCCCTCAACGATATAGAGTTCTGATATTTCTTTATCACGTGTCGTACAGTCAGCTAATTTGCCAGGCAGAGTCATCCCTTCCAACGCACCCTTTCTAATAACCGCGTCTTTAGCCGCCCGAGCAGCAATGCGCGCTTTAGCAGTAAGCAGACATTTGTTAAGAATGGCTTTAGCATTATGCGGATGCGATTCCAGATATTCAGAAAGCGCTTCTGAGGTTACACTGAAAACAAGACCCTTGACTTCCCCATTGCCCAGTTTAGCCTTAGTTTGTCCTTCAAATTGCGGATTGCGAAGCTTCACACTGATAATAGCCGTTAAACCTTCTTGTAAATCTTCCGCCGTAAGATTTTCTTCCTTTTCTTTGAGAAAATTCGCTTTGCGTGCATAGGAATTCATCACCCTGGTAAGTGCCGAGCGAAAGCCAGCTTCATGCATGCCACCTTCAGAAGTAAATATATTATTAGCGAAAGAAACTACATATTCCTTGAAACTATCCGTATATTGCATCGCAATTTCTACCGTCACATCGTCTACTTTTTTATCTATATAAAAAGGCATTTCATTTTTCACTTCTTTGCCACGATTGAGAAATTTGATAAAGGAGATGAGTCCGCCATCAAAGAAAAAACCAAATGATTTTTCTCTTCCTTTTTCC
>JAHJBR010000075.1 GCA_018813445.1 Microcaldota archaeon
CATAAGCGTGATTTTGGAAAAATTCGGGATGGATGTTGAAGCTTCGCACCATGAGGTTGCTGTAGGTCAGCATGAAATTGGGATTAAGTATGCAGATGCACTTAAGACTGCAGATAATACGATTACCACTAGATTTGTGATAAAGGCAGTGGCTGAAAAGCATGGACTGCTTGCAACTGCAATGCCAAAACCAATACATGGAATAAACGGTTCTGGGATGCATGTGAATCAGAGCCTTTTCAAAGGAGATGAGAATGCATTTTTTGATGCGAATGAAAAGTATCATCTTTCAAAGACTGCAAAAAGTTTCATTGCAGGACAGCTAAAGCATATACGCGAGATGTCTGCAGTTGTTTCTCCAACTGTGAATTCATACAAACGGCTCACACCAGGGTATGAGGCTCCTGTGTATATAAGCTGGGCAAGTGCGAACCGTTCTGCATTGATAAGAGTGCCTGCATTCCAGGCTGAAAGACCTAAGAGTGCAAGGATTGAATTAAGGTGTCCAGATTCATCTTCAAATATATACTTGGCTTTTGCTGCAATGCTTAAGGCAGGGTTGGATGGAATATCTAAGGGAATGGCTCCTCCGGAACCAATTGAGGAAAGCCTATATTCGTTTGATGATGCGAAGCTGAAGAAAATGGAGATTGGAAAATTACCAAGATCGCTTTATGAGGCAATGGAAGAATATGAGAAAAGTGAATTCATGAAGGAAACGCTTGGAGAATTTATGTATAATAAATATCTAGAGGCAAAGAAAAAGGAATGGGATAGCTATAGATTGCATGTTACTGAATGGGAAATAAAAAGATATTCAGAAATATACTAATCTAGTTTTATTTTTTTCCCTTCTTTTTCTAGGAAAACACCTGGATCAGAAATTATTTTTCCTATAACTTGAGAATTTATATTGTGTTTTTCTGCTATTGATAGAACAGTGTTTTGCTTTTCTTTTGGAACTATAATACAGAGTCCGATTCCCATATTGAAAGTGCGGTGCATTTCCTTTTCATCCTGGACTTTTTCTGCAAGTGCTATAAAAATGGGTTTAAGTTTTGGCATTGAATCCAACAAAAAGCCATGCTTTTTATTCAGGCGAGTGAGTTTGGAGAATGCACCTCCAGTTATGTGAGCAATTCCAGAAATTTTGCAAGATGATATCATCTCCATTACTGGTTTTACATAGATGCGGGTTGGAATAAGCATTTCCTGCCCCCATTCATTTACATCCAAGATCTTTCGTGCAAGAGTGTACCCATTACTATGTAAGCCTGAACTTTCTAAACCAATTATTATATCTCCGGGTTTTATTGCTTCTCCGCTTATTACTTCTTTTACTTCTCCTATTGCTGTAAATGCAAGATCAAAAGGCCTTTTTCCACCTTTGATTATTTCTGGGAGTATTGCGGTTTCGCCCCCAACTATTTCTATATTGCTTTCTTCTGCGCCTTTAACCAAGCCTTTCATTATCTCAGAGACTAGAAAATCATCTTCTTCTGCAAGAGCCAAATAGTCAACACCTGCAAGCGGCTTTGCACCTATGCAGATTATGTCGTTTACGTTCATTGCAATCGCATCTATGCCAACTGTATCGTATTTTTCCAGGTCTTGGGCAACAAGCACTTTACTTCCTACTCCGTCAGTGTGTATTGCAATGCTAGAAGAACCGAGTTTTACAATTCCTGCATAGTGACCGACAAGCGCGCCGGATTTGCCTGCGAATATCGTCTCATTTATTTTATTCTGAATCAGTTTTACTTTAGATATATCCACTCCTGCATCTTTGTATGAAATTGACATTTTAGCATCACCAATGATTGAATAAATGTAACGAATGCTGTTAAAAGATATGTAGGTAGGTTTAAATATATGATTTTTGATTAAGGAGTGGTGGTCATAATGGACGGTTTAGGAGTTCAGATCATAGTATCAGGATTTCAATTCATAATAGGGCTTCTCCTTTCAGTAGTAGCAGTGTATGCTTCGTTAAAGCTTTTTGATCGGTTTACTTATCATTTGGATGAATGGAAGGAATTTAAGAAAGGAAATATTGCAGTGGGAATACTTCTAGGCGCAATAATTATTTCCATATCTATAATAGTTGAGAGCGGAGTAACTGCAGTTACATCTAAGATTGTATTCAATACTACGTTCAATTACCTTATCCTTTCTGTACTGATTGGTTTAATGAATTTAGTAATAAGTGTATTTGCCGCGCTCATTGCGATATACTTTGCAATAAGGATATTGGATTGGATGACTGATGATATAAACGAGATGGAAGAGCTGAGAAAAGGAAATGTTGCTGTTGCAATAATGATGGCTGCAGTGCTTATTTCAGTATCTTTTGTGGTTAGGGGCGCAGTAAGCAGTATAACTGGCATGGTAAGCGTAGTGGATATTATTGATGTATTGGGCCTCTGAATAATCTTCGCATACACCCGTAAACCATCAAATGCGAATCCAGGGTTTACAAATATAATAAAAATACTGCTAGTCATAGATAATGGTGTATTAGAACGGCTAAAGTTGAGGTTGTTAGAATGAATATAGATAAAAATGCGAATTTCTCGGATTGGTACAACGAGATTACCAAGGAAGCCGAGCTTTGTGATCTTAGGTATAATATAAAGGGATTTATAGTAATACGGCCCTGGGCCATGAAGAGTATAGATAAGATATATTCATTCTATGATAGGGAATTAGAGGCAACTAAGCATAATCCTGCATTTTTTCCTTCATTAATACATGAACGATCCTTTGATGCTGAAAGCGATCATGTAAGTGGATTCAAACCTGAGGTTCTTTGGGTAACTGAGGCAGGCGATAAAAAATTAGAGGAAAGATATGCATTGAAACCTACTGGAGAAACCTCGATTTATCCAATGTATGCGCTTTGGGTTAATGGGGCTTCAGATTTACCAATAAAGATTTATCAAAAAGGCTGGGTTTGGAGACATGAAACCAAAGCAACTAAGCCATTTATACGTGGAAGAGAATTCCTATGGATAGAAGCGCACAATGTTTTTGCAAATGAAAAGGAAACTAAAAACCAGATTGTTGAAGATTATGAAATGACTAGGAAAGTTATTTGGGATGATCTGGGGATTCCTTATATTGCATTTAGAAGGCCTCAGTGGGATAAGTTTGCAGGTGCAATGGATACTTTTGCAGCTGATACGCTAATGCCGGATGGAAGAGTTTTGCAGATTGCATCGACTCATCTATTAGGGCAGAATTTCTCAAAAGCATTCAAAATTGCATATATGAATGAAAAGGGAGAGAATGAATACGTGTGGCAGACCTGTTATGGGCCAGGAATAAGTAGAATATACATAGCAATGGTTTGTATGCATGGAGACGATAAAGGAGCTGTGCTTCCTTTTTCAGTTGCTCCAATACAAGTGATTATTGTTCCAATAACTAAAAAGGATAATGAAGAAAAAATAATTCCAGATGCAAAGGAGCTTGAAAAAAGACTAATTGAAATAGGAATAAGAACACAGGTTGATTTGAGAAGCAATACTCCTGGGTTCAAATTTAATTATTGGGAACTTAGAGGGGTTCCTTTAAGGATTGAATTTGGAGAAAGAGAATTGGATTCTGGAAACGTGGTTCTTGTAAGCAGGGATG
>JAHJBR010000003.1 GCA_018813445.1 Microcaldota archaeon
AGGACCAGATTCTGTGAGGGCAACCATCTCTGATTTAGAGCAGGGCTTTGCAGATGTACAGAAGAAAGTTGAGGCCGCTGCTAAGGATCTTCTGGCAATCACCACAAAGGTGAATAATGCCACATGGATGCTTGGCGATTTTATGGATCCTGGTCCAAAAAGACAGTGAATAGTCCTCCAAAAATATAAGAAATAGGAGGAAAAGAGAATGTTTATAATATTTCTTAAGCTAATTTAAAAGCATCACACTACGGTTAGAGGCGATTATGTGGAAGAGGAAGAAATCCAAAAAACTGAAAATTTAGAAACGAACGTGGAAACTATTGTTGAACAGGTTTCTCCTGCATCAAAATCAGACGATGAGGCATTGCTCGAGTTTATGGAAAGTAGCAAGCCTAATGTAGTAGTTGTAGGAACCGGAGGAAGTGGAACAAACACTTTGGACAGATTATTCGATATGAATGTAAGAGAAGTTACGTTAATTGCTATGAATACTGATGCAAGGCATCTTTTAAGAGTGAAAGCTCATAGGAAATTGCTTATAGGGAAAAAGACTACTCTTGGGCACGGGGCAGGAAGCAATCCAGTGCTTGGGGAAGCAGCGGCAAAGGAAAGCGCAGAAGAGATAAAGAATATTCTTGATAAGACTAGTATGGTTTTCATAACCTGCGGGCTCGGAGGTGGAACAGGTACTGGGTCAGCGGCAATAATTGCTGAGCAGGCTAGAGCTGCGGGCGCATTGGTTGTGAGCATTGTTACACTTCCATTCAGTTCAGAAGGAAAAGTAAGATTGGAGAACGCTGTGAATGGACTTGAAAAATTAAAAAAGCATTCGGATACTGTGATTTTGGTTAAAAATGATAAGTTGCTTACACTTGCACCGAATTTACCTTTGAATACTGCATTCAAGGTTTGCGACGAGGTGCTTGCAGGGGCAGTAAAAGGAATAGCTGAATTGGTTACAAAGGCAGGACTTGTTAATGTGGATTTTGCAGATCTTAAAACAATACTTACTCAAGGTGGATTCGCGGTTATAGGTATAGGTGAATCAAGCGTTGATGCAAAGGCTGAGGATAGGGCAATGATTGCTGTTGAGACTGCGTTGAGTTCTCCGTTGCTTGATGCTGATCTAACCACTGCGAACAGAGCACTGATCAATGTGGTTGGCGGAGATGACATGACTCTTAGGGAAGCAGAATTAGTTGTTGCAGAAACATCTAAGAGGATTCATCCCAATGCGCATATAATTTGGGGTGCAAGGCTTGAGGAGAGCAGCAAGAAATCCAGCATAAGGGTTCTTGTGGTTCTTACAGGAGTTAAGTTCGCAAAAGAAGATCAGGAGATAGGTGGATTTGAGAATCTTGATTTGGATTTAATAGGGTGAAAATGTGATTGATATTGGGAAGTATCTCAAAATACTCAGGGTTGCCAAAAAACCAGATAATGAAGAGTTTTCAAAAATAGCTAAGATAACTGCAGCAGGCATGATAGGAATAGGGCTCATTGGGGTCGGAATATCCTTCGTGTTCGGCTTTATATGAGGTTAGATCATGATATATATAATAAGAGTAACCACTGGTCAGGAAAAGATAATTGCTGAAATGCTTGCAAAAAAGTCAAAGGCAGAGAAGCTTGATATTTATTCTGTAGTTAATGTGGATAATATAAAGGGGTATCTTTTCGTGGAGGCATTGGATGAGAATACAATGGCCAAGCTTACACAGAAAATGAAGAATGTAAAGGGTTTCCTTAAGCAGCCAATAGGCATGGATGAAATAAAGAATATGATTAGCGCTGCAACAAAACAAACCACTAGCATAAAGATGGGAGATATCGTGGAAATGACTTCTGGTCCATTCAAAGGTGAAAGGGCAAGAGTTATCCTAATAGATGAAGCAAAAGATCAGCTTACTGTTGAGTTGATGGAGGTTGCAGTTCCTATTCCAGTTACCATAAACTCCAAGACTGCTAGGTTGGCACAGAAAGCAGAGGATAACGAATAATTTTTTCTTTTTATTTTCTCTTCTTTGGCTTTTTAGAAGTTGTTTTCTTTTCTTCTTGGCCAATTGGATTATTGTAAATTACTCGTACTGGGAATGGGATTTCTATTCCTTCTTTTTTGAATTCATAGAAGAGAATTCGATTAAGTGCTCCGATCGCTTTGAATCGCATTGTGTAATTCTTTACCCTGTAGAAGTATTTGAAGTTCAGGGAAAAATCCCCAAATGAATCAAGGCGTACGGTTGGTTCTGCGTCAGTTATAGAAATGTCTGAATCTTCACTCATTTTCTTTATTGAATTTCTTATTACTTGGATTACGTGGTCTACATCGGAATTGTAGGAAACACCAATTACTCCTCCATTAACCATTTCATCATTAGGACGATGGTAATTGGTTACCACGCTCTGAGCAAGCTTGGAATTCGGAATTACTACAAAGTTGTTTTGAAGAGTGAGTATCTTTGTGCTTCTCCAGCCTACCTCTTGCACCACTCCTTCTATTCCCCCCTCAGTTTGGATATAATCTCCTTTTCTTAGAGGCTGGTCTACTGAGATATTCACTCCTGCAAAGAAATTACCTAGGGAATCCTGAAGGGCAAGCGCAACTGCAAGGCTTGCGATTCCCAAACCTGCAAGAAGTGGAGTAATTTCCACATTAAGATTAGTAAGGGCCATCAATATGGCAACTACGTATATTGCGACCCTGAGCATCTTTTCAATTATGGGCAAAAGCTCATCATCAAGATTGGAACTGGTTTTTGGAGCTATATCTGTTTTATACCATTTGATTAGGACACGCATTACTCTATCTACTGCAAATGCGCCCACGAATATCAGCACGATTGAGTAAATGGAGATGATTGAATAGCCTGAGAGTAGGAAAGTAGAATATGCTATACTTAAGGAAATAAATGTTGCAGAAATTACTATTAGAAGCCGTATTGGATCGCGCATGCATTCTAAAAGTTTATCGTCTAAATTTGTTTTGGTGTGTTTGGAAACCTTTCCTATGAGATAGTATACAAATTTGTAAATTCCATAGAATACGACGTTGAGAATAATGAATAGAACCAACGCAGTTATCTCTGCAGCAAATGGAAGTCCTGAAATTAAAGTAGTAATTTGATCTAACATAGTAATTTATTTGCTGGAAAAAGTTTAAAAGAGTAAGCAGGCAAAATCATCTTATGTCCATGATGAGCGATATTGATATATTAGAGGCAATGGAAACGCAGGAAATAAAGGTAGAGCCTTTTGAAAAATCTTTATTAGGGCCAGACAGTCTAGATATACGCCTGGGAAATGAGATTTTAGTTTCAAAGGCAATAGGAAAAACAATAGACCCTACAAAGCCCGAGAATTTTTTTGAGGCCAAGGAGATTGATGGTTCTTTTCTTCTCGAGCCACATCAATTTGTATTAGGGACTACACTTGAAAGAATATCTCTTTCAGATTCAGTGGCTGCGCAAATAGAAGGAAGGTCCAGTCTTGGAAGGTTAGGAGTGATGGTGCATATGACTGCGGGAATAATCCACACTGGTTTTGGGGCAAAAAGCCCGAGCGCACTCACTCTTGAGATTTATTCGGTTAATCCAAATAGTGTTTATCTTCATGCAGGGATGAAAATCGCGCAGCTTTCATTCTTTAAGCTTGGGAGAAAAGCAAGCAAAGGCTATGATTTTATGAGCACAAGTAAGTATGTGCAGCAGGAAAAGCCTCTTCCTCCAAAAGGAGAATAAATATCCAAACCATAGCCGTCTTTTCCGAGGATCTCTCTAGTTTACTTCAATTCTTATTGAGCCTTGAAAGTTACTAATTTGTACTAGTGAATTTTCTGGAATAGTTATTGAAATGAACTGGCAGGAAGTGGTTTTGGAAAAAGAAGAGTTGTATTTGCTATTCAGGAATATGGTTTCATGGGAATCTGAGGATATTTCAACTGATTCATATATGTGTAATGTGAAGGAGTTTCCGCTTCCCATAGCGCATAGTTCTTCTCCTGTATTGTATAGGTCAATTGCCGAGGATTTGAAAAGCTGTATATGTCTTGTGTTTTCCTCTACTTCGCTGATTTTCAGTAAAGAGAATAAGGAAAATGAAATTAATGCAAGTGACAGGGCCGCAAGCACAAGATATTCCATTGTTAGCTGGCCTTTTGTCATAGGAATTCCAAAAACATTAAGAAGTTTTTTCAGGACTTAGCAAAATTGGCTGTTCAGAACTTGCTGAAAAGTTTGCAACCATTTGCTGGGTCTTGTCTGTTATTGATTGGGTTTGGTTTTCCACTGCGGAACTGGTGTTTTGTGCAGTCTTGGTCAGACTTATAGCCACTATTGCCACCACCGCAAGAATTACTGCAACCAAGATTATCATCTCGGCTGAAAGCTGGCCTTTCATTCCACCACCTTTTATTTGTTTTCAGATTCGCTTATGTTTCAAGGAATCTGTTTTTTATCTTATATCTATCTTATATAAGAAACATTCCTATCCTCAGGATTATAGGGTGTGATTACCTGCTTTTTCACTTCCTCTTCTATTTTCTTTATTATTTTCTCGCCTTCCTTGGCCTGTTTGTCCAAGTCTGCAAGATCAACTTTAAATTTAAACATAGTTTCAAGCACTGCGATTACATTGCGTGCAGATATTGCATCCACATAGCTTCCATGGGTTTCTCCCATTATGCATCCGCTCCTGATTCCTATGAGTTTTCCAAGCGCAGGTACAAGGCCTGCTGCTCCGACTATCGCACCTTTGGTTTCTCCAAATACAATTCCTGC
>JAHJBR010000076.1 GCA_018813445.1 Microcaldota archaeon
GGCTTCTTCGTCTGTTTTAAGCGCATCGTCGCAAGTTTCACTGAAAAATTTATATCTTTCTTCTGAAAGATATTTGCGCATGGCCTTAAGCCTGTTTATTACTTTTTCTTTTGATTCAATATATTTAATTAGCTCTTTTTTTCCAACTATTTCTTGAATATACCGCTCTCCTTGCTCTCTTCCGGCTTTATCCATAATCGTAAATTTTCCACTAGTGGCGTTTTCTATTTCCCTTTTACATGCAAGAATTCCTGCTTCAATTGCTGCCAAAGCCATGCCTTCTGGATGTGCAAGAGGCATCCGTACAACATCATGCCAAATTGGAGCTAAAGATGCAACATAATACTTCCTAAGATTTGAATTAAATCCTATTACTACACTTAGCTTTTCCTCGTTGGTTTTTGCACCATCAAATGCCCTTATGAATTCTAATTTTGCATTTTGGATCTGATTATGTGAATAGAAAAGCTGTCCTGCAATCCAATTCTCTTCCTGGCTTTGTCCTTGCCGAGATTGTGCTTCTTTTTTGAGATTATCCCCATATTTATCAAAGGCTTGAATAGTTTGTGTTCTTGCTTCCTTTAATTCAATCTCGAGAATTCTTAACGAAGTTTGATAATCATTGTTTTGAGTAGGTTTTGTTACTTGGGCCATAATATCCCTATAATCCACTCACAAAAACTTCGTGGTCTGCTTTTACATCAAATGCGAATGGAACATCCAATTTCACATGAAGATTCCATTTCACCTGCTTATTATCATGGCCAAAATCATGGCTTGTGGGCTGTGCATTTCTAGGAAGAGTAAACTTTACTTTGTATTCTGAATTTGAGAATTCTCCTGAATCTGCAACTTTCTTTTCCTGGAAAGATATGCGATTGGTATCTATCCGTTCTTCGTAGGTATATGGAACTTCCGTATAGAGTCCTAACTTCTTCCTTTCCTCAACTTCTGCGCGGGGAATCGCGCGTGTATATTTCTGCTTCTTTTTTTCAGTACAAGTAAGCTCTGCAAAAATTCCTCTTGCATTTATTGGTTTATCTGTATTGAATTGAATCGTTGCCTCTAATTCTTCTCCTGCATTGTACGAACTCTTGTTTAGAAAAATCTTAAGAGAGCTTGACATGTTGAGAGGCATAAACTTATTACGGAAAATAAGCTTTTATTCATTCCCTAAAATCAAATCAAACCAAGTTTTTCCTTTATCCAGGACCATAATGAATTAGTTTTCTTTTTGCAACTTTTTAGTTTTCTTTACCAAACAACTTCCAAACATAATGAAAAAAGATATAACCAACATTATTTCTAAAAAAATCATGCAAAAAAATATTATATTTGGAATCATGTTTTTAGGTTTTTTATTTTTTGGATGTATTGGGGGAAATAATATGGGACCCGTGGGTGATCCTACAGCTGCATCCATTATTGCCAATTCAAACAATCAATTTGCGTTTGACATGTATAATGAAGTAAATAATGGAGATGAGAACGTGTTTTTTTCACCTTGGAGTGCAGGAAGTGCACTCGCCATGACCTATGAAGGTTCCAATGGAATAACCCGGAATGAAATTGCAAGTGTGCTTCATCTTACAACCGATATTAATCAAACACGTTCAGGTTATCAATATTTAAATTCCATTTTGAATCATAATTCCAATGTGCAGATTTCAAATGCCAATGCAATTTGGGTTCAGCAGGATTATGTGCTTAGAAACGAATATGTGAATGCCTTGAACGAATATTATTCTGCAGAAGCAACAAACCTTGATTTTGCAAACAATCCAGATAATTCTAGAAGCACAATAAATGATTGGGTGGAACAAAGAACCTCAGGAAAAATTACAAACCTTTTGCCTCCAAACAGTATAACTCCTTTAACTAGATTAGTAATAACAAATGCAATTTATTTCAAAGGAAACTGGGCAACACAGTTTAAATTAGAAAATACTCATGACACACAGTTCAAATTGAATAATGGTGGAAACACAACAGTAAATATGATGGCTGGAACAGAAAAATGGAATTACACCGAAGATGAAGATGTGCAGGTGCTTGAATTGCCCTATGAAGGAAATACAGTTTCAATGATAATTCTGCTTCCAAAAAACAATATCCGTGCATTGGAGCAAGAACTGAATGCAGGAAGATTTGAAAATTGGATGAATAGTCTTAATGAAGAAGAAATTAGTGCACAGATTCCAAAATTCAAATTAGAAACAGGATATTCGCTTAATGAACCGCTTATGGATCTTGGAATGGAAAGTGCATTCACAAGCAATGCAGACTTTTCAGATATGGATGGAACAAAGAGCCTTTCCATAAGCCAGGTTATACATAAAGCATATTGTGCAGTGGATGAAGAAGGAACAGAAGCTGCGGCTGCAACTGCAATAGTTATGGAAAAGGCAGCTTCAGTAGAAAATAAAGTATTTATTGCGGACCATCCATTTGTATTTGCAATAGTGGAAAAGGAAACTGGATCCATTTTATTCCTAGGAAAAGTGATGGAACCAAACTATTAGTTTTAGATTAGGCTTTTTCAGATAAAAAGTGCTGGAAAAAGTTCTCCTGCTGGACCATGCTTCATTCTGATTTGACTTATGATTTCCTGAGATATTGGAGGAATGAATTTATGTGCTGTTTCCGCGACTTCTACCCATAAGTGAGCAAGCCATAATTTGTTTTTCATTTCCGAATTTGGAACAGACGCGCGAATATCAAGCATAACCGAACCATCAGACAACAAATCATCGGATCTACGCGCTTCAACCCCTTCAATAGAATTCATAGTGCAGATGAACGAATCCAGTCTTGGATCTTCCCCATATGCTCTTGCAATTACCCAACCATGATATGGCTTTCCATCAGGATTTAGACGGTATCTTCTTGGAACACGATAGGCGTTATTAAAATGGTCTCGAGGTGTTCCTGAACACGACATTACATTGTATGTGAAATCAGTCTGAGCAAGAACGAATACAAAATCATTTATATCCAAGTTAAAATCAGGGCCTGAGCCTCGCGGAGTGTGCATTCTGCCGCTCAATTCAGTCAATAAACTAACTGCTGCTGAAATTGAATTACGTGTGAATTGTCCCTTTAGTGCGCCAGATTCACTTGAGTCTAATGTTGCAACAAGTTCTTTCAGAATTTTTTTTGCATCTTCAAATTTCTCATCTAAATAGTCTTTTGGGCAATAGGCTGCTTTTGCATCAGGGAAAAAATCCAACCTTGGATCAATATGCTCGATCACTCTTCTTAGGCAACGCTCGAACCTGTGTTTCCTTGGATAATTATTATCATAAAACCAGCAATAGTCAGGGCCGCATTTGCGCTGATGCTCACTATAACGATGATCACGCTCTTTTCCTGGAGTTCGGGCAGGAAAAATTCTACAAAATGCCATAAATTATTTAAGTGGTAATTGTTATAAAAGGCTAGCAAAGATGAATTGCTATTTGGAAATGAAAAGTTTAGGGAGGGTTTTTAAAGAGGTTCAATTGAATATATTATGTTTTCTACTTTCAGTCCGAGACTCGGAGCTGAGAGTGAGAATAATAATAGCGGGGTAGGGTAGCTTGGAGTGCCCGCCGGATCCTTTTCGTATAATGCGATTTGGAGGCGAAGCTCATAACCCGGATGCGCTAATGGGTGTGCGCAGGGCAAAGATCGTTGGTTCAAATATTCGAACCACTTTCGTGGTTTGAGTTGGCAGTCCACCCCCCGCTATTTTTTACACCCCTTTTCTTTTTCTAAATAATTTTCATAGTTCTGGATAGTTTTTGGATTGTTTGAACCAACTAAATCAAACCATTTTGCAACGTTGTTCTTCCCATTAATCCATAGAAAATTTTTTGTATAAAATTTATTTGTTCTGTTATCAAAACTAGTGACATCAAAACATGTGCAACAACGTATGTTAAGTTTGTATAATATTGTTTTCAACTGTTGTATCAAACGTTTGCTTTTCATGCCAAAAGCAATTACTGGATATTTACCTTGTTTTTTCAACATAAAACAACCATCGGTATCGAATATACCGCGAATACAAGCCAACGCTAGACCTTTGTTATTGTATATGAAATTCGGAATAATTACTACTGCTGATTTTGAACCTGATTTAAAACCCATAGAAATCAAATATTCAGCAAGTACTTTTGAACAGAAATATATCCCTATGCTTCTACCCGAATCTAGATTCTTTGGTTTAATTTTTCTATTAAGAATGCTGCTGGCTAATTTTGCAACATAAAGAGAATAGAAAGGAATTTCGTCTTTCAAATTACCAGTAAACTTAAACTCATAGGAACATTTCTCTTTACGAATATACAGTGAACCATCACCGATAAATATCCCAATGAATTCAGCTAAAGTCAGATCCATAAATATTTTTTTGACA
>JAHJBR010000077.1 GCA_018813445.1 Microcaldota archaeon
AGGTTTGATGAAAATGATGAGAAGAAAGAAATATATTCAATAGATACTCCTCCTCCTTTTACTTCTGGAGAACTGCATATGGGTCATGTTCTTTCCTATTCATTCTTTGATTTTGTAGCTAGGTATAAGAGAATGCGCGGATTCAATGTATATTATCCGCAAGGATGGGATACCCAGGGGTTTCCCACTGAAGTAAGGGTGGAAAAGAAATTTGGAAGACTACCTCCTGAACAATTTAGAGAGAAATGTGTGGAATGGACCAAAGAATTCATTGCAAAAATGAAGGAGCAAATGGATGTTATGGGCTTTTCTCCAGATTGGAAGTATGAGTATAGGACAATGGATCCTGAGTATCATAAAAAGATACAGCGTTCTCTGATTCAGATGTATAATGAAGGCCATCTTTATCGGGCAGAGTATCCAGTGCATTGGTGCCCACATTGCATAAGTGCAATTGCAAAGGCTGAGCTGGATGATTTAGAACGCGATTCGTTATTGAATTATATAAAATTTTTAGGGCCAGATAATGAAGAGTTGGTTATTGCAACAACTCGCCCTGAATTCATTCCTGCATGTGTTGCGTTGATGTTCAATCCTTTAGATGAAAGATATAGGCATTTGGCTGGGAAAAAGGCAAGGACTGCTTTGGGTGCTGAGATTCCTTTAATTGCTGAAAAGGATGTGGAAAAAGAATTTGGAACTGGGCTTATGATGCTTTGTACTTTTGGGGATAAGACTGATGTGGTATGGGCACACAGGTATGAGTTGCCGTTCAAGAATATAATCAATCAGTATGGGAAGATGCAGAATACTGGATTAGAAGGATTTGATGGGTTGAAGATCGTAGCTGCAAGAAAGAAAATGATTGAGAAGTTAAAGGAAGAAGGGAAGCTGGTAAAGCAGGAAAATTTAAAGCAGAGTGTGAAAGTGCATGATAGGTGCGGCACTCCAGTTGAATTCATAATAAGCATGCAGTGGTTCGCGGATATAAAAAAACAGGCGAGTAGGATAAAGGAGTTCGCATCAAAAATTCAATGGGTGCCTGAATTTGGAATAAACTATCTCACAGACTGGGTCGATAATGTAGATTGGGATTGGGTTATTTCAAGGCAACGGATTTTCGGAACTCCGATTCCATTCTATTATTGTGAGAAATGCGGAAAAACCAAGGCAGCTGAAGATCTTCCATACTATGCGGAAAAGGCAAAGTCTATGAAATGTGATTGTGGGGAGCAGATGATTGCTGAAAAAAGTACCTGTGATTGTTGGGTAGATTCAAGCATAACTCCGCTTATTATTGCTGGCTGGCCAGACGATGAAAAAATGATGAAAAAGGTTTATCCTTCTTCTTTAAGACCGCAGGGGGTGGAGATTGTTAGAACCTGGGCGTTTTATACTATTTATAGAAGTGGAATGCTCACTGGAAAGCCTTGTTTTGAGACAATTCTGCTTAATGGAAATGTTCTTGCTCCTGATGGGAAAAAGATGAGCAAATCCCTAGGAAATGTTATTAGTCCACAGGCACTCTGGGCCGAATATCCCACTGATTCCATAAGGCAATGGGCAGCACTTTCAGGAGCAATGGCCAAAGATAGGCCGTTCTCCTATGAGGATTTGAGACATGCGAAAAGCTTTCTTTCAAAAGTCTGGAATTCTACAAGGTTGGCTGAATCTTCACTTGAAGGTTATACTGGAGAAGAGGGAAAGGCAAGGTTGGTGGATAAATGGATAATCAGTAGGATGAATGAATTGATAAACGAGTTTACTGCACATATGGAAAAGTTTGAATTCCATTATGCGATGAGCAAGATGCAACAATTTTATTGGAACGATTTATGCGACAATTATTTGGAATACATAAAACATAGGATTTATGGAGATAATGATGGGGAAAGGAAAGCAGCGCAACATGCATTGCGATATGTTGTTTTTAATTCAGTAAAACTTCTTGCGCCCATAACTCCACACATAAGCGAGGAGATATGGAAGGAGTTTTTTAAGGAAAAACAAAGCGTGCATCTTTCTGCATGGCCAGAAGCAGGAGCCATAGATTCTGATTCTATTGCCAAGGCAAAGGTTGCCAATGAGATTGTGAGTCTATTGAGAAAGCATAAGGCCGCGAATAAGAAAGCTATGAATTCTAAGCTCGGGTTAGTTAGGATAACTGCTCCAAACATTTCAGGGTTTGAAGATGATATAAAGGGAGTAATGAAAATTGAGAAGCTTGAGATTACAAACGCTGAGAAGGTTGAAATTCTGGAGGTTGAATTTGCTGAGTGATTGTTTATGAGTTATGAAATTTTGGAACACACTGCAGACGTGGGAATAATTGCAAAAGGGAAAACTTTTGAGGAAGCATTAGAAGAGGCTGCACGAGGAATGTTTTCTTTTATGGGCGAATCCGAACCTGAAAAGAAAATGCTGATTGAGGTCGAACGGGAAGAAAAAGATGAATTAGTGGTGTTCTTTCTTTCCGAGATTATTGCGCAATGTGAAGCCCAAGGATTTGCTCCAGCGGATGTGAAAATAACTAGTTATGATGGAAAAACGCTTAAAGCTGAAATACTTGGGGAGAACAAAACGCTTAAAAATATAATAAAGGCTGTAACATTCCATATGCTTGAAGTTGAAGATAAGGCAGAAGAATGGAGAATCCAGGTTCTGTTTGATGTCTGAGGAATGTGCGATGTTTGGATTTGGAAAGCCTGATGTGAAACATGAGTTCATAGCTGCGCTCACAGTGTTTTTCGCTTCTTCATATATGCTTTTTTTGAATCCGCAGATAATGGGCGAGGCAGGAGTAGAGTTTGAAGTTGCATTTGTTGCAACTGTGCTTTCTGCAATTGTAGGAACGCTTATTCTGGCATTTATTGCAAATAAACCATATATAATAGCGCCCGGAATAACCTTGACTACATTTATGAGTTATAGTGTGGTTAAGGCGCACGGGATTTCCTGGGAAATAGCGCTTGCAGCATCCCTATTGGTTGGTATCTTTCTATTTGCGATTTCAATAAGCAAGATAAGGGTGTGGTTTGTTGAAGCAATCCCCATGGGCCTCAAATATGGAATAGTTGCAGGAATAGGGCTCATGCTGGTTTTTATAGGGCTTGTGAATGCCGGGCTTCTTGTAAAGGGAAGCGGGGATGTGTTCATAAAATTAGGGGATATGCGAACTCCTTCTGTTATTATTGCGCTTTTTGGGCTTGTTGTTACTTGGCTGCTTTATGCACGAGGAGTAAAGGCAGCATTTGTACTTGGGATTTTGATCACCACTGCGCTCTCAATTGCGGTTTCACATACTGCGCTATCTTTTGATACGCAAGTGGATTTGGGCGCTGCGTTGAGCAAAAGTGCATTTTCATTCGATTTGGATGGTCTTGAGAATGTTGGTGCATTGTCCATAGTAATTGCATTGTTTTTGGTGGCATTCTTTGATACGATTGGCAGCTCCACTGCACTTTTGATTAGGGGCAATTATGTGGACAAGAAAAAGAATATTGTTGGATTGGATAGGATAATGATTACTGATTCATTGGCAACAATTTTTGGAGCAATAGTTGGTGCGCCTGCAAGCACTGTTTATACTGAGAGTGCATCTGCATACGAATCAGGGGGAAGGACCGGATTAACAGCAGTTTTCATTTGTGTACTTTTACTCCTTTCACTTTTTCTTCTTCCATTCATAAGAGTGGTTCCTTTGGAAGCCACTGCATCTGTGCTGATTATTGTGGGATTGCTTATGCTGGAAAGCATTACGCGTCTGAACTTAAAGGATAAGGAAGAGGCTTCCGCTTCCATATTTTGCGTTGCTGCGATAGGTCTAACGCAATCAATTACATATGGAATAGGAATTACAGTTATTTTGTATGTGGTGCTGAAACTGCTTCTTGGAAAATGGAAAGAAGTGCATCCTGGAATGTGGATCACTGCACTTTTATTCACTCTTAACTTTTTAGGAGTATTCTGATTATTTTTTAGGCTTGTTGTAGAATTCCTCAACTATATTTCCAGATTTGTCTGTGAGAAGGATCGTGGTTGAGTTGTCCTTATCGTTTATGGATAACGTAAGGATCACTGGCTTGTCTCTAAATGTTATTTCCATACTGTAAATTTGCTGTTCACTCATACAATCATTCCTCTAACTGAAGCAATGTTTGCACCATCTTTTTTTACAGTTTCTTCAAGCAATGCAGAAATAATGGGCTTATCTTTTAGACCAGGTAATGATGACATTACTGAACAAATTTTAACTGCTGCCTGCCTATTTTCATTTGTAAGTTTGGACATTTCAGTCTTGGATGGAATTATAACGCGGCGCGTTATTTCGGTTTCAGGAATCGGTTCTATATCAAAAGGCTTTTTCTTTGGCTCTTCCATCTTGTGAACAGACATTTTTTCACCATTTTTATTTCTTCTTCAACGAATAAATAGCTTTGCTTATTTAATAAATAGGATTTGGATGGCAAAATATTTTGGAACCAATGGGATTAGGGGACTTTTTACTGAGCTTACCCCTGGGCTTGCAATGAAGGCTGCACAGGCATTCGGAATTTGGTGCAAAAAAGGAAAAGTGCTTGTTGGAAGGGATGCAAGGATTACTGGAGAATGCTTATTGAATGCAGTGAAAAGCGGATTGGCTTCCGTGGGCTGCGAGGTTGTGGATTTGGGCATATGCTCTGCTCCTGCAGCAGAATACATGTTGGGCAATGCCCAACAGCGGGTCGCCCGGCAGGGCGAACGGATGAATAGGAAGCAGAAGGCGGATGGATTGATAATTATTACTGCATCGCACAACACTCCTGAATGGAATGCACTCAAATTTGTGGATGGGAAAGGAGTTACTATTTCAAGAGAAAGGGGCGAAGAGATTGAAAAACTTATGGAAAATCCAAAGCTTGCGGAATGGAATAAAGTAAGAGAGATGCACGAAATCAAGAATGCAACTGAAGAGCACATAAAGGAGATTGAAAAAAACGTGGATTTGGAAAAGATAAGGAATGCAAAGATGAAAATCGCATTGGATTTTGGAAATGGAACTAGTGCACTTTATTCTAAGATGTTTGAAAATGTTGCTGAAACAATTGTGATAAATGAGAATATAGATGGGCATTTTCCAGGAAGGCCTTCTGAGCCAAGCGAGAAGAATATAGGAAAGCTGATCGAGCTTGTGAAGAAGACCGAGTGTGATGCAGGATTCGCATGGGATGGAGATGCAGACAGATTTGTGATGGTGGATGAGAAAGGAAACTTCATTATAGGAGATAGAGTTTTTGCACTTTCAGTATTGATTAGGTTAAAGGGAAAAAAGGGCGGAAAAATTGTTACCACTGTTGCAACAAGCAAAGCAGCTGAGGATGTTGCTTCCAAATTCGGGGCTAAGACTATTTACACAAAAGTTGGTGCGCCCTATCTGTCAGAAGCAATGATGAAAGAGCAGGTGGAAATTGCAGGTGAAGAAGTAGGTGGAGTGATTTGGAAGGAAATCTCTTTGGCAAAAGATGGATTAATAACTGCAATGAAAATGCTTGAGGCAATTGCTGAGAAACCTTTAAGCGAATGGATGAAAGAAATTCCAGTCTATTTTAATGCAAAAGTGAAGATTGAGGTAAGGGCTGAGGAGAAGCTCGGATTGATTGGGAAATTTGCTGAGCTGGTAAAGGACAAAAAGCCAGTGCTTTTAGATGGAG
>JAHJBR010000078.1 GCA_018813445.1 Microcaldota archaeon
CATACTTTCAATGGTTCTTCTTTCATACAAACACCTAAATATCAAGTAATTCTAAACTTATTAATCTTTTCAATTTATTTAATTATACTTTCTAAAAAGAATTGCACATCTCTTGAAGTAAATACAGGTTGGTAGTTTCTTTTGCAGCAATATCCTTTTTCAAAAGCAGTCAATTCTTCAGATTCTTTTAATTTCCGATAATATCTGTGCATCTTGTCTTTTGAATCAGGATGAAATCCTTTTGAACATGCCTCAATAACAACTATTTGATTTTCTAAAGGAGCAATTTTTTCAAACAAATCCATATATGTAAACATCGCCTTTAATAAATCAAATCCAACCATCGCCCCAAGGGCCTTTGCAACTGTCATTTCTATATCTATCCTAAGGAATTGCGAAGAGAATACCAAATCCCCTTTCAATTCTTTTTTAAGATCCTTAAAATGTAAAAGCGGATCAGCAATGATGCCTATTGCATCTCCGGAAAGGAATTGCATCTCTTTTGAAGAAATAAACTGCCCAGAAGGCATAAAGCAATGCAATTCCAGGAATATAGTGCTATTTGCTCCTCTTACAAAAGCGGAATTCATGGCTCGTATTCTTAGGAGAAAATCATAGAGCTCCATTACAAACTGCGTTCTTTTTTGAATTACGTGTGGAGAAATACCTATGAGTCCATTATCTGTTTCCTGCATTTTTTTCCTTAGCTTCCAGGCAAAATCAGAACTGCTGGGAACAGGACTTTGCACTATTTGAATATGCCTTTTTTCAGCAGCATCTTTCAAATACTTCTGAAACCTAAGGCCAATGCAATGCTCAGATTGATGAGGTATGTTTACTACTATACGTTTGGTCTTTTGCATGGATGTTTTACTGCTTTAGATTTTATAAATATACTGTATTTATCATTTTCTAAAACAGTATTTAATCGCTTTTACAAGATCCGCCTGTAAAGCTGTTCTTGAAGAACCCAGCAACAAATCCTAATGCAGCGCCTATTGCAACTAAATCAGGATTTTCTATTCCAAGAATCATAAATCCTTGTTTAACTAAAGGACCTAGAATAGGAACTATTTGAAGAATGAATCCAGTTATTGCACCCATAAGGGCTCCGAAAATCGCGAATATGAACAATGCAAGTATTCCAAGCATAACTACTACAAATCCGCCAACAGCAGCCATTACTCCGATTCCAATTCCCTTCAACCAATCCATAGAATCACCTATTTTCCAATTCTCAGAGTAATTTAATAATTTATGGTTTGTTTTAGTGTTGGAAAAGGTTTTTAAATGTGAAAGTTCATATATAATAGAAAGCACTTGTTCAGAGTGATTAATCTTTAAATGGTGAAAAATATGATGAGAGTAATTGGTGGAAAAGGAGGCAGGCAAGCGTTATCAGCACGTGTAACTGAATATGCTAGAACTGTGAATGAGGGGATAATGAGAAGACAAAATTCATTTCCAAGCTTATTTTCTGATAGGATGATTATGAATGGATTATTTAGTAAAAAGAATGAATCAGTTCCTAAATCAGCAAAGGCTAAATTAGATGAAATACGTGGAAAACTGGACGCTTTAGGGCATTTGGCAGCAGATGAATGGCCAATGCACGAACAACTTGAATTATTCTCAAAAAAAGAATTGGAATCAGTAGGAATATTTCTAGATGGCTCTGAAGACAATTTACGTCCACATATAAGACCCAATATGGGAGAGATTAGGAAAGCAGTATTTATTCTTGCAAATAAATTAGAACAAACGCTTCAAAAAACAGGTTTGAAAAACACGGATTACCATGCGCTATTGGATCACGTAAGAATAGCGCTAGACGATACAACTAATGCTGCTGCACATAATATAACTCGGAGTATCTATGGCTCTGAAGGCTATGCAGTACTTCATATTATTTCTAGAGCGTTAGGTAAAGAAGGTTATCACTCAACTATTTGGGGCAAAAGCGAGAAATCTCAATTTTTTGTATCATTTGATCCATTTATTTGTAGTGTGATTGCAAAAAGATTAGGCCATATTGCCAAAGATAGCCGTGATGGTGAATCAGCAGGGTTTTTCATTCTACATGAGCCATCTAACAATGGTAAAGTAGTGACTGTAAAATTAATTTCTCATAATAAAGCAGTTGTTACTGCAGAACACCAGGATTTCCAAGCTTGCAAAACATTGGCTGAGAAAATGAGTGCAAAACTCACAATCGGAAAAACCAATTCAGGAAGGTTCGGGGTTTTTGAGCTTACATTTAATGTAGTTAAAACCGAGCCCATAATCCGCGAAGGCGGAATAATGGATGATTGTTAATTTTTTATTTTTAAAACCAAATAAAATTAAGGTCTGATTTTGAAACCTTTATAAGTGTTCCCTAAGTATTCCTAATCTGTAGATTTTTTTGGTGATGCAAATGAAAAAACTAGGAGTATTCATCCCTACTAGGGAAAAATTAAGAAAGGTTACAAGGGATCTTCCA
>JAHJBR010000079.1 GCA_018813445.1 Microcaldota archaeon
CGTGTGCTCTTCCGATCTATTCGCATTCTCGCAAACCAAAGGCGCTTTCCCAACAATAAGAACAGAAGACATTCTTTCTGGCAAAACCCCGTTCGTTCTGGCTTTTCTAAAGGATAAAGCAGAATTCAGAATAATTGATATGGATCTGCCGAAGCCAAGCGCCAAGCGCATATTAAAAAAACTGCGTTCTATCGGGCTTGTTTCCATGCCCAAAAAAGGGATTTACCAGTTCAGGGATGAATCCAGGATAGTTTCGGATTTCTGCAGGAACACTATTGCAAAACTGCTCGTTCTGGAAGCGGAAAAGGAGCTGGGCCAGATTCAGCGCACAATCTGCTCGTTCGATAGCGCAGAAAGTGCTGAAGCGGTTTTCATAGCAGAAAAACTAGTTCAGCCAAAGAATTACTGGCTTACGGCATATTCGGCATTCGCACAGTACGGAATCAGGTTAATGCAGGCAGGAAGATATTACTACTCGAACATCAAACCCAGTATAAGCGACATCATAGTCCACACGCTTGCAGTTTCAAAAGATGCCAGAAGCATATGCTATGCGGCATTGCTTGCGTTTAAGAGCAAGGATGCAGTCTCACTATTACAAAGAAAAAAGCAGACTTTCGGTTTAGGAAAAGAATATATTTACAATTTCGCAGAATTCATCCGAACCAAGGGAAGAGCGCCTTTCGAAGGTGTTTCATTTAAGGAGATCGAGGAGATGGGTTATGGAAAGCTTTGACTCTGTATATATAGACACTGAACTTGAAGAGATAGGCTCAAGAATCAGGACACCAACAGATATCTACCTGATCGGCGGATGCGCGATGGCTTTCCGCAAGCTCAAGGAAGCCACAAAGGACATGGACATAGTCTTCAGGAGCAAGGAGGATTACAAAGCTTTCTGCAGCGCCTTGTTCGGGGCACAATACCATATTTCTGCCCAGATAAAGGACGAGCATGGGAAGCTGGATGCTTGCGTCATGTATGAGAACAAGGATAAATTCCACTTGGACCTTTTCGTGCAGCGCGTTTGCGGCAAGATGGCCCTGTCCCAAACGATGATCGCGCGGGCTGAGCCATACAAAACTTACGGAAACCTCAATGTGCTGCTGATCTCAAAGGAGGACATATTCATTTTCAAGGGCTTGGCCAGCGAAAGCAGGAAGCGCGATTTGAGCGATATGCGGATAATTTACCCTAACCTGGACTGGAACATCGCATTCGCCGAGATTCGCCTGCAAAACCTTTCCGGTGAACTTGTGGCACATATAGTGAGAAGATTTGAGGAATTCGGGAAAATGTACGGGCTGGATATTCCGATAATGCGCCAACTTAAGCGGTTGGCAAAAACCAAAGATAGGTGATTTAATGGTCTCAATAACAGCATACGGGGGAGTTGATGAAATAGGAGGGAACAAATTCCTGTTGGAGGATAAGGGAGCGAAAATCTATCTGGATTTCGGACAGAGCTTTAATTTTGGGGAAGAGTATTTCTACGAATATTTGCAGCCAAGAAGCGCGCATGGATTGGAAGTTTATTTTGAATTCGGGCTTGTCCCGAAAGTAAAAAGGCTGTATTCAAAAAGCATGCTGGAAAAAACAGATTTCAAATATGAAGAGCCGGATATAGATGCGGTTTTCATAAGCCATTCCCATTCTGACCATGTAAACCATATCCCTTTCCTTGATGAATCTGTTCCGGTCTATATGGGGCATGGGACGCACAGGATTCTGGAGGCTTACCACAAGCTATATCCCCAGTTCTGTGATATCGGCGAACATTCAAACATGCATTTCTTCAAGTCCGGGGATAGGATAAATGTCAGGCACCTTATTATAGAACCAGTGCATGTGGAGCATTCGGTTCCAGGAGCATACGGATTCATAATTCACACCAGCAAGGGGCCTTTAGTATATACAGGGGATTTCAGGATGCACGGGCCGAAGAGTTCAATGACCAGGGAATTCATTGAAAAAAGCGTTGATGCAAGGCCATATGCAATGATGTGCGAAGGGACGAGAATGGCAAGCGAGCAGGAGCACAATTACACTGAAGCCGAAGTGGAAGGCAAGGTGGATGAGATAGTGAAAAATTCAAAAGGAATAGTCTTTGGCTATTTCTCAATGTCCAATATTGACCGCTTTATGTCGTTTTACCGCACTGCATTGAGAAACAAAAGGATATTGGTAATAGACACGAAGTTTGCCTATCTGCTTGACAATCTAAAGGATAAGATAAAGGACCTGCCGGATGTGCTGAACGATCCGAGCATTCTGGTGTATTTCAGGCTTTCAAAAACAGGGACTTATGCCGAAAGCGATTACTACCTCTATGAAAGAAAATATATGGGAAGAATGATAGCTTATGAGGAAATTTCAAAAAACCAGAAAAAATTTTTAATGCACATGAGTTTCAACAAGCTCATGGAGCTTGTATATATCCAGCCAAAAAATGCTGATTACATCTATTCCTCATCCGAGCATTTCCTGGAAGGAGAAGACAATGAAAAGGAAAGGAAAGTGCTTGAGAACTGGATGGAGCATTTCAAGGTGAAATTCCACAAGGCGCACTGCTCAGGCCATGCGAGCAGGAAGGATTTGGAAGGGGCAATTAAGGCAATAAATCCGAAAATACTCATTCCAATACATACGCAGAATGCAGGGGATTTCCAGGGATTCCATAAGAATATAGTGATGCTAAAGAAAGATGGAAAAGTGGAAATTTAGGCTTTTTCTAACTCTTATTTATCATTATACCATTTTTCATATTCTTTATGATCTCCAACAAAATAAAACCGCCTGATTTTCTTTTCTTCAAATGATTTATAGCAAATGCGGTATTGCCCTACTTCTTCTACAAAGTAATCAGCACCATGCTCAAGATGGCGGCCCGGCAAACCATCCCGAACCTGATTTATTTTCTTCCCGATTTTTATGCGTATGCTATTGTCCAGCTTCTTAAGTCTGCTGATAAAATCAGGTTCGAATTGCAGCGCATACATCTAAACATCTCGAAGTTCAGGAAATTGCTCATAAAATTCTTTTTCACTTATGACTTTCCTTTTTCCGGCAGCGATTTCGGCATCTATCCTCTGCATCTTCTTCACTGCCATTTCATCTTCTAAATATTGCTTCATGGGCTTTATCCCAAAATGCTCGTTATAGTGCAATATCATGAGGCGTATCGCATCGGTCTTATTCGAAGCGATTTTTTTCTCCACCATTTCATTGACTATCTCTTCAGGAAAACCTTCAAGCTTGAGATTGATCATCATTTTATCACCATTATATGTATATTATATATACATATTATAAACATATCCATTCTAAAACCATCGCAAAATTCGATTTTTCGAGTATTTTTCCAGAAGGAAAAATCTGATTTCATCTTTTCTAACTCTTATTTAGACTATCTTCACATTCTCATACAATCTGAAATCTTTTCATTCGTGAAGGTAGTTTGCTTTCCGTCTTCTTCAAGGATTTTCCTGAATTCGACAATCTATTTAGAAGGTTTTCCATCATCTCCTCCGCCTGAATCTATCTTTGGTTTGGAAGTCTTAAGTTTCTTGGCTTTTTTCCCTTTATCACGACTATCTCTCTTCACCATGCCTTCAAATAGGTTTGAACCAAATTCCTTGTTCATTCCCACCACGAATTCGCTGACAAAATCAGGAAAAGCAAGATCAGGATCTGCTCTTATGAGTGCGCCAAGGGAAAGAAATATATCGCGTATCTTTGCCCTTACATTCGGATCGGTTATGGAATTAATTCTCATCAAATATCTTGTGAAAAATTCGGTTTCGAATGTGCTCTTTTTCAGATTATCCTGAATATAACCAAAAAGCTGAGGTGATGATATAAATGCTAGGGATGTTGTGAATTTGGGCTGGGTTAAAGACGAATCCTTTGAAGGTTTTAAAGACGCAAGGTGAAGTATTGCCGTGGGTCCAGGGATATTGTCTTTTTCTGCACAAATAGTTATGCCTGCTTTTGGAATCTCCTTATTGGGCGCGTATTTTGCTGTTGCATATTTGCTGGAAAGCCACATCCTGAGAATAGTGTTTAATTGCTCATCTTTGCTCAATGATTGGAAATTTGATTCTGAAGATAAAACAATATCTTGGTTGTGCAAATCAGACTTAAATTGACCTAACAACTTTGGATTTTTTTTTATCCAATCAAGCTGTTCTGAAGGTTTTTCCGTGATCTTAATTGGTTGGTGTTTAAAAGAAGCAATTTGGGGTTGTCTTCCCTCTGTTTTATGCACAAGCTGAGGCACTGACTTTGCTGATTCAGAAGAAGCTGGCTTCCAAAATGTGGGAATGTTCTCCTTTACATATTCCAAAAGCCCGATTTTTTCCAGATTATCCAGCTGTTTTGTAAATTGAAATAGCTCCGTAGGATATTCCAATATAGGTGAAGCCTTAATATCTTCTTTTATTGACTTTTTCTGAAAACTCATTTCACAACCGATTAAGATATATGAAAAGAGTTTATAAAATTTGGTAATTTTGGTGTTTTGAATCTTTTCTAATCATCATTTAGAATCCTTTATTTTGCTGCATTTCTTCTATTTCGCGGCGCACAATATCTGGGCCATATTTCTCAAGCAACTTTTTAACCATCTTCTCTAGCTCAGTTTCTGTTTGATGCTTGCTGACTATATTTACAACATCACCTTCTCGGAATCCATCAGACTTTTTCAGAACAATGTGCAGACCGCCGGAACCGAATTTCTTGATTTTATAGAACGCCATGAGATATATATTATCTATATAGATTTATATATTGATTAATCAGTCCATATTTTTAGTCAATTCATGTGTTCCATCCGAGCACACAGCGATGTATTTCTGATCATATTCAATTGCATCATAAAAAACATCAAATTCAAATTCAGGGGGCAGATCATAGTATGTTCCGGTATCCGCATCTACGCCTTCTATTGAATCATCTGTGCCATC
>JAHJBR010000080.1 GCA_018813445.1 Microcaldota archaeon
AAAACCCTTGCCGCTATCCCAGGAATCTTTCTGCCCCAATTTCCCACAGCACTAACTATCGCCATATTTGGATCAACGCTGTATTTTTCTATAACTCTTCCTTTCATTCCTTGAAGAACCTCCTTTGTTGCATCCAGTTTTGAAGAATCCACAGTGAATGCAATCCTTACCTGGGAAGTCGTAATCATGTCTATTGAAACTCCTCTTACCGCAACTTCGCTGAATATGCTTCCTGCAACACCCGGAATATCAATCATCTGTCCGCCCTCCACATCTACGATCACTATTCCTTTCTTTGCTGCAATAGAAGTCACTGGTTTATTTGGATCCGCTTTTCTATGCGAAACGATTTTTGTTCCATGTTTTTCAGGTGCAAGCACGCTCCTTATTTCCACAAACACATTGCTTCCCTCTAATGCATCTATTGTTCTTGGATGAAGTATTTTAGCTCCAGAATATCCAAGTTCCTGTGCTTCTGTAAAACTTATTTCCTCTAGCTTTTTTGCATCAGGAACTATTCTTGGATCAGCAGTCATAAAACCTTCTACATCCTTCCAAATTTCCAGTGAATCTGAATCAGTGCAGGCCGCAACAATGCCTGCAGAATAATCCGAGCCGCCTCTTCCAAAAGTAACCACATTCCCTTTTTCATCCAATCCATAAAACCCAGTTATCACAAGCACATTATCCTTAATTTTTGGAACAACATTTTTTGAAAAATTCTTTTTAGTTTTTTCCATAATGCAGTTTGCTCTTTCAAACTTCCCATCATTAATTATTCCACATTCTTCAGAATCCATTGGAACAGAATTCATCCCATTAAAATTCAAATACTCAGCAATCAGTATTGCACTTAGTCTTTCCCCAAAACATGCTATCCTTTCCTTCCTTTCAATACTTTTCTTTTTTAAATCCAAAAGCTTTCCAAGCTCATGAAAAGCAACATCCAGTCTTTCGCTCTTCCTTGTTAGATAGCTCTCATGCAACTTCCGTAATTCAGGCACAATATTCTTCCCATCTGCATATGCCTCAAGAAGCTTGTCTGTAACTCCTTTGAGCGCAGAAACCACAAGCACATTCTCCCTTTTTTCATTAGTCTTCAATATACTCTTAAGAAGATCAAGATCCCTACTACTTCTTAGAATCCCACCTCCAATCTTCATAACTGTCCTCATCAAATCACCGTGTATTCTTTTCAATATTAACCAAATCCGCAATCACAGCTGCAGCAGTTTCATTTTGCCCAGCACCCCTACCAACTAAAGTAAGTGGTCCTGCAGAACCTGTTTCAATAGTTACTGCATTGGTTGTTCCACTTATCGATGCAAGTGGATCAGAAAGCCCTACAAACCTAGGCGAAACCTCCATCCCCTTTGAATCAGCAGAACATATCAGTTTTATTCTATAATTTCTCTGCGCTGCAAGCTCCAAAATCTCAGGCGTGACATGTGTTATTCCAGTTCTTTTAACTTCTGAATATGCATTTTTCTTCCCAAAAACCGAAGCCCCAATAATCGCAAGTTTTGCAGCAGCATCAATCCCTTCCACATCATAGCTTGGATCCTTTTCCGCAATGCCCCTATCCTGCGCTTCCTTAAGCACAGTCGCATAAGGAATGCGTTCTTCAAACATTCTTGAAAGGATATAATTTGTAGTTCCATTAAGGATTCCCTTTACACTCCCAACCTTTTCATCTGCAAGATAATCCCTTATGGTACTAAATATAGGAATTGCACCACCAACAGTAGCTTCAAACCTCATCATACACTCATTTTTCTTAGCCAAAGAATCCAACTCATGAAAATGTAATGCAAGCGGTCCTTTATTCGAAGTAACAAGATGCTTTCCCCGCACAAGTGCTTCCCCCATATATGAGAACGCAGGCTCAGCATTTTTTATATCCGTAGTAGTAAGTTCAATCAACACATCATATTCCTTTTCCTTAACCAACTCCATAGCACTTCCTTGCTTGAAATCAGCAGCATCACTCATCTTTTTTCCAGCAGCCATTTGTTTCAATGCCTCTTGCCCTAACCCGTTTTCAGAATAAATATATCCTTTTGATGAAGCAATTCCACATACTGAAAATTCCGGCTTTCCTAATATTGTTTTCAACACTCCTTTACCTACTGTACCAACCCCCAGAATCAAAACTCGTACACTCATCAACTCACCGGTTTGATTAGGAGAAGACCATACTTTTCGCATAGCTTCCCTATTTCTGAAATCGCGTTTTCTGTGCATTCATTGTTCTCACTTTCAAAAGTAAGAAGTGCACTGCTCTCGATATTTTTCGCAGGCATCCTTATTGAAAAGTCGCACACATTCGCACCAAGCTCATCCACTTTTGTAATCATCTCCTCAAAACTTTTTGTACCAATTATATGCCCTATTATCCCAACAGTGATCCTACTGAGCTGCACTATCTTCCCTATGGAAAGAACCTTCCATCCGCTTTCCCTAAGCAATATCTCCATTCTCTGAAGTGCTTCCCTATCCGGTATCCCGAATATTATTTCAACTGGAACCTCATCCCCTACTTTTTCACCGTGCACATGCATTACACTTATTACATTCGCATTAACATTCTCAAAAACTTCAAGCGCCTTTCTAAGCTGTCCTGGAGTATCTCTGAGAATTACCTTAAGAGAAGCCTTCATCTTTCCACCTAAATCCCAATAACCTCTTTCATTGAATATATCTTTCCTCCTGCATTCTGTTTCCCAATCCACTTAATTGCTTTTACGCATCCTCTTGCAAAGCAATCTCTAGAATGCGCAGAATGCCTTAACTCAATCTCCTCTCCGTTCCCTACAAACCAAATTGAATGTATTCCAACAATGCCCCCTGCGCGAACCGCATGCACTCCTATCTCATCCTTACTGCGCGGAGAAAGCCCTTCTCTCCCATAAACCAGCTTATCCTTTCCTCCCCTTGCCTCCTGAAGAACCTTTGCAACCGTTGCAGCTGTTCCGCTTGGCGCATCCTTTTTCTGATTGTGGTGCCATTCTATAACCTCCACATCATACTCAGGAAGCTTTGCAGCCATCTCGCCTGCAAACTTGAAAAACAAATTTACTCCTATTGAAAAGTTGGATGCAATCAAAGCAACCGCATTTTTCTCCTTTACTGCATTTTCAATCTTATCTCTCTGCGCCTGATTAAACCCAGTGGTCCCAACCACCACTTTCTTTCCCATTCCCAATAATTTCACAACATTGCTTGTTGCAGACTCAGCATTTGTAAAATCAACGATTACTTCCGCATCCTTCACCGCTTCCTCTAATTTCTCAGGAGGAAACACAGGAAAGCTCCAACTCTCCTTTTCCGCATTCCTCTCAACCCCTGCAACTACCTGCACCTCTTCATCCTGAAGCGCAACCCTTGCGGCAGCACCGCCCATCTTTCCTAAACCTACAAATGCAACCTTAACCATAATCCCACCTCATTCATTATTTTAGAATAAAATTAAAACAATATCCTCTCTTTTATCTTATTAATATATAGTGTTATATACATAACAAATTACAAAAACAGTGCAATAGTTTATTTTTTAAACCTCACCTAACTAAATATCTTACTTTTCTTAAAGGTTTTACTGATGATTCCAAATATTTACCAGGGAAACTACAATAGATTGGCAATACTGCCTATTCTTCTATTAGTGGCAGCAGCATTCTTTATCCCTCAAATAAAACTAGGTGTGGATTTCACTGGAGGAACCTTGATAGTTTTAGAATTAAATTCACCTGTGGATGCAGAACAGCTAAGACTAAGCCTTGAAAATGAAGGAATAATCGGAACAGTAAAAACATACACCACTCCTTTTGGGGAAAAAGCAGAAATTGAAATCGGACAAAACCCTGATCTAGCCCAAGCAGACACTTTGCGCGATCAATTCAATGCCCAAATCCAAAACGTCTCAATTCTTGAAGCAGAAAGCGCATACAACTCTTCTTATCTTCCTGAATATTTAGAAGAAAGAGCAAAGCTAAATAACATCTCTAACTCCCTGTTCCTTCTTGCAGGAGAAACCGCAAACGCTTCTTCCTATGATAATCTAAATATCCTAAGCTCTGATTCCCTTTCAGCCTACAGGCAGGTTTATGATAATTACAAAAACATAATATCCAAATCCCTAAACAAATACGCTGACTTTTCTTCTTTCAGCATAGAAACAGTAACCCCTGCTTTAGGTGCACATTTCATAGATCGCGCATTGGGTGTGGTAATCTGGGTTGCCCTCCTTTCCATAATCTTTGTTTTCCTATTTTTCAGATCTTTGATTCCAAGTATTGCAGTAATCATAGGTGCATTCTGTGACATATTCATTTCTTTAGGCGCAATGGGCCTTTTTGGAATACCACTTACTCTTGCATCCTTTGCAGCACTACTCATGCTTCTTGGTTTCTCATTGGATACAGACGTACTCCTTACAATGCGCTTACTGAAAAGAAAAGG
>JAHJBR010000081.1 GCA_018813445.1 Microcaldota archaeon
TCTGAAAAAACAAAAGCGACCAAAAATTGCTGCTCACATAACTTACTAAATTCACTTCCGGAAGAAAATTTAAAAGCCTGGGTCCGAGAAGGCCAATACCGGGAATAATCACCATAAAAGAAAAAGCCGAGGCAATGAATAATCCAAAAAGCCGCATAAAATGCACGATTGCATTGCCATTATTTACTAGGTGAATCACACTATTATTTTGTTTGATGGTTAGGCTTTTTGATAGGATTGCCAGGATCAGGAATTCTTTAAGCCGCAGTTTAGCATCCTCAGATATTACAATGTCCTTTCTTAGAAGTTCCTTCCATTTGTTCGGAACCACTTCATATTCTTTATAATCCCTAAGTTTGTCCTTAATCTGGCTTTCCATGTTTTCAATTTTCCAAACATCAGTTAAATAATTAAAAGATTCAAATGCTCCTTTTCCATAGACCCCATGGAAAATCAATGAAAAGAATGTTTTTACTATGTCTTGGCCATGCGGGATAAAAAAGAATCCAAATCCAAGCAATACTGAATTGATGAAAATTCCACTAAGAAATCCAAGAATAGGACTAAAGAGTATTTGATTGGCCATGTATGCTAGGCTCTTTCCAAAATTAGTAAAGTATGCAAGCGGATCTGAAGGATGTGTGCAAAATGCCTCTATAAATGTACGCGGTATTTTTATGCGGTTGATGAATTCAGCATCTTCATAACCTTGGTATAAAGGAGCATAATACAATCCGTATTTTTCAAATATCTTGATGGAAAATAGGTTGTAGAATGAAGTGCTTGTTCTGGCCTGCCGTTCGGATTCAGATATTTTGCTTTCTTTCCCATTTTTATCAATAAACATCACTCTTGGTGCCACCATATCATTAATACGGCTTGCATAAAGTTTGTTTACTAATTTTGGATCAATTGGCAGACAATCTGCATCTGCAAGTATAATATATTTATATTTGTTTTCAACAGCAAAAACCTGCCCTGAAAAAAACCCTCCTGCGCTTCCACTGTCATTTTTTCTTACAGCTACTATAATTCCAAATGGTTTTTTATTTTCAGATATCGAATTCAACAGTTCCTTCACAGGTGAAAGCGGTCCAGGAACAAGCAAAAGATCGAAGTTACAGAATGTTTGCTTTTCTAATAGCTCTATGTGCTTTTTTGCTAACTCGTATTCTTTATATAATGGAACTACAATCACTAGGTCAGTTGTTCCGACTTCTCCGATGCTTTTAATTGTAGAAAAAAGGTCTTTGCATCGCATAATTTTATTGATCAGGATACTTCTTTAAAACCCTGGGCTGTATTTTCAAATAAAATTACTTCACGTGTATACTGGGATTTTTCGCAAACATATAAATTCTGTTGCATTGCTAATGATATTCAGTGGTACAAATTGCAGGTGATATTTTATGACGTACTGGACAGATAAAAGAGTTCTTGTTACCGGCGGTACGGGCATGGTCGGCAGCCATGTGATAGAGAAATTAATCAATTCTGAAGCCGAAGTAGTGACTTTAACACGTTCCCATGACCCGAAAGCATATTTTTTCACTGAACGCTTATCTGATCGTGCAATCTTGGCTAACGGGGACATAAGGGATTATCGCCGCATTGTGGAAATAATTGGAAAGTACGAAATAGAGCACATATTTCATTTAGCCGCACAGCCGATAGTCACAACTGCGCTTTGGGATCCGTTTGGCACATTCCAAACCAATGTTAGTGGAACAGTATCTATCCTAGAAGCAGCAAGAGCAAGATCAGATATAAAATCCATTGTCGTGGCTTCTTCCGACAAGGCATATGGCCAAAGCAGAAAGCTACCTTATGTAGAGGAAATGCCCTTATGTGGGGGTGCACCTTACGAAGCTTCCAAATCATGCACCGATATTATGAGTACTTGCTATGCAAAAACCTATGGTATGCCCATCGCAGTCACGCGTTTTGGCAACATATATGGACCTGGAGATCTCAACCTCGGGAGAATAATCCCAGGGTCAATCCTAGCTGGAATGAATGGGGAAACACTTAAGATAAGGAGCAATGGCAAAATGATTCGAGAATATCTGTATGTGGGGGATGTTGCAGAAGGTTATCTTCAACTTGCTGAGAGAATAAAACTTGCGGCAGGTGAGGCATTCAATTTCGGAAGTGGTGAAAAGCTCAGTGTCCTTGAAGTTGTAGATCTGATATCCAAAGTAATGGGGAAGAAAATAGACACGAAAATATTGAACATTGCATGTAATGAAATCCCTGAGCAGTATCTCTCATCAGAAAAAATTGCAAAAAGGATAGGCTGGACTGCTAAACATTCTTTTGACGAAGGACTAAAGAAAACGATTCCTTGGTACAAGAAGATATTTGGGTGAAATTTTGAAATGCTTGGTCTTGGGTGCTTCGGGCCTTGTGGGTCGGTATACGTCGGAGCTGTTGAGAAAAAACTGTGAAGTAATAACTGCATCCAGGTCTGCTCCAAGAATGGATTTTTTAATTGATGCTTCGGTTTACGAAGAAGCAGAGCACCTAATAAAAACAACGAAACCAGATGCAGTTGTGAATCTGGTAAAATGCAGAATGTCTACTGACCGCGCAGAAATTGAAAAGACTTTAGCTTGGGAATCAAATGTTATGGTGCCTGAGAATCTTGCGCGGCTCCAGAATATTCATGATTTTCATCTCATTCACATATCTTCAGATTGGGTTTATGAAGGAAAGGAAGGCGAGGAATATGATGAAAGTGCTTTGATGTACCCCCTTAATTTCTATTCTTTTACAAAGGCCGTTGCTGAAGAGAAAATTAGTTGTATTGCAAAGAAGTATGCAATACTTAGGCCGGGTAGTATATTTGGTTTTGAACAAGAAAATAGGAATTTTTTCATGCGTTTAAAGGATGCAGTTGAATCCAATCAAAGCTTTGCGGCAGCCACTGATCAATGTTCTCATCCAATATATGCAAAACACCTTGCAGAAATGATTAATGCCGCATTGGAGAAGCGCGCACAAGGGATTTTCAATGCAGTTGGAAAAGACTATGTTTCCAGGTATGAATTGGCAGTGCGAATTTGCGATTCATTTGGTTGGCAAACAGATGCCGTGCACCCTACTTCTTCATCACAAAGAAAGATAAGGATACCAAGTCACCTAAGACTTTCAATTCAAAAAACAGAAAAACAACTTCTGAAGGTCAAAAACCTAAATGAGCAGATAGATGAACTCAAAGCCGAAATCACAATTTGATCTAAAAAATCAATTTTGTTGTTTGTTTTCAAGGAATTCCTTTATTTTCGAGGCAGCATATTCCAAGTGATTATCTTCCAGTGCAGGGTAAACGCCTATCCAGAATGCTTTTTCCATCACAATATCTGTGTTTTCGAGATCTTCTGAAATTCTGTATTCTATTTTATTATTTATAAAATAGGGTTGCTTTGTTATGTTTCCTGCGAATATCAGTCTTGTTGCAACTTCCTGGGAATTCAGCCATTTCAGTAGTTCGGTTCTATCTGTATTATCAGTTATTGTAATTGGAAAACCAAACCATGAAGGCTCAGATCCAGCAGCACAATTCGGAGTGATAAAATGCTTTCCTAATTCCTTTTCTTCAAAAAGCTTATTCAAATAATCAAAGTTATGCTTTCTTTTCGATACAAATGCAGGTAGTTTTTTCATCTGCGCCAAACCTATTGCTGCCTGTATATCTGTCATCTTAAAGTTAAATCCTGTTTCGGAATATATGTATTTGTGGTCATATCCTTCGGGCAAGTTTCCTAATTTCCATGAGAACCTTTTTCCACATGAATTATCCTTACCTGTTTGGCACCAACAATCCCGTCCCCAATCCCGCATTGAACGGCATATTTTGTTCAGAAGAGGGTTATCAGTAAGTATTGCTCCTCCCTCTGCAGTCGTGATTTGATGTGCAGGATAGAAGCTTAGTGTGGAGAGATGACCAAAACTGCCGACCATTTTTCCATTAACAATTCCGCCTAGGGCGTCACATGCATCCTCTATCAACCAAATTCCATGCCCGTCCGCAATTTTTCTTATTTTGTCTGCTTCGAACGGATTGCCTAAAGTATGAGCGATTATGATTGCCTTTGTTTTGTCTGTAATCGCAGCTTCGATATCCTTTGCGCTTGGATTGTATGTTCCAAGTTGCACATCCACAAATACGGGAATCGCATTTGCAAAAACTATCGGATTAACTGTGGTTGGGAATCCAGTTGCTGCAGTAATAACTTCATCTCCCTTTACAAGTTTTTTATCGCCGAGCTTTGAGGATGTAAGTGCATATAGAGCGCACAAATTTGCAGAAGAACCTGAGTTAAGGGTAAGAGCATGTTTTACACCTGCATGTTTTGCCAATGCCAATTCAAATGCACTATTGTATTTGCTTTCGGTCCACCATCCTTCCAATACTGCATCCACAGCATTGACCATTTCCTCATGATCAAAGACCTTTCCGCTTACTGGAACCTTGCCTGCAGGGATTTTTTGAATATGCGTTTTGGCATATTCTCGTACCATTTCAAGTATTTGCTTTCGTTCATCCATTTAATCTGCCCACGTGTTAATTGGATATTTTATCTATTTTTCATTATGTTCGAATAGTTTTATAGTTTTGTGTCAAATGTTTAAAAGTTCCTTAAACCGTTGCATTCCCTTATGCGTACCTATATCATATATTTTAGAGCTGCCCACATAGCACGCAAGCTTACATTCCTTTGCAAGCGTTGGGAACACTTCTTTTTCCATGCTTAATTTACTTCTTGCTCTCCATTTTATAATGTCTTTTTTCATTATCGAGCAAAAACCAGTATAAACCAATCCATTTTCACTGCCACTTTTTTCCTTGAATTCGCTTACCGAATTGCCAGTTATTGAGACAGAACCTCTTGCTTTCCCTTCATCTTCACATAGCATCAAAGTGGTCCGCTTTCCATTTTCGCAGAATTCAATAAACTCATTCAAATCAAGCGGCCATAGAAAAGTATCTCCATTGCATATGAAAAATTGCTCTGGTAATTCTTCAAATATTCTGATTAGTGCCCCCCCTGTGCCAAGTTGTTTTTCCTCTATTTTCAAATCCACCTTGTTTATTTTTAGTTTAATGAATTCTTTGCCTTTATATCCAGCAAGCAGAACAATCCGATCAAAAAGAGGGGAGTAAATCTTAATCAGATGCAGAATAAACGCTCTTCCCTTTAATTTAATCAGTGGTTTAGGAACTTTCTTAGTTATGGCCCCTAAACGGGTTCCTTTACCCCCACATAATATGAATAGCACTTTTTCCATGTCATTAATTCAGGAGAAAACGTTTAAAACTCAAGCATACAAATTTATCTCATGGGAGATTCGATAAAGGCAAGGGCACCAATGCGCATAAGCTTTGGCGGCGGAGGCACAGATGTGCCGCCTTTCTGCGAAGAGTATGGGGGTTGCGTGCTGAATTCCGCAATAGCAAAATACGCTTATGTGACATTGAGCTATCGCACAGAGGGAATAATGCTCAAATCCCTTGATCATATTTTAGGTGTACAGTACAATCAGAAACATGATCTCATACAAGACGAAAGTATCAAGTATAACATGGCTAAGGCTGCGATAAAGCATTACCTTCAAGATGACAAAGGTGTGGAAATCTCATTCTTTTTGGATGTGATATATCAATCCGGATTAGGTTCTTCATCCGCTGCATTTGTTGCGTTGATACGGGCTTTGGATACTGGAGAGAAGCTTGGATTGACAAAGAAAAAAGTGGCCGAGGAAGCTTGGCGCTTGGAGAGAGAAGAGCTAGGGAATATAGGGGGAAAACAGGACCAATATGCTTCGGCCTTCGGTGGATTGAATTTCATAGAATTTTCTGCAGATCGGGTGGATATAAATCCATTAAGGGTAGATGATAAAACTGCATTGGACCTTGAAAATCAGACTTTGCTTTTCCACTACAAGCCACGCTCTTCTTCAGGTTCAGTACTTGAGAATCAAATACGCAATGTAAAGGAGAAAAAGAAGGAAACAATAGATGCTCTTCTTCGCAGCAAGGAAGTTGCAAAGGAAATGAAGAAAAAACTTCTTGATGGCGATGTGAATGGCATAGGAGAACTGCTTGATGAGGCATGGAAACAGAAAAAGAAATTTTCATCAACAATATCTAATCCAGATCTGGACAAACTTTACCAAAATCTTAAAGCAAAAGGTGCGCTTGGAGGAAAGATAAGCGGCGCAGGCGGGGGCGGATACATGTATGTAATGTGCGAGGAAAACAAAACCATAGACGTATATCATTATCTTACTCAGGCTGGATTTCAGCCTTCCTTCCTTAAAATAGATTTACGTGGTGTAGTTACATGGATATGAATTCTTCAAGAACAGAATTAGTTTCAGCTTTAGAGGGAATTGATTCACTAAAATTGCAGGAACTTGCAGATGCAATAATTTGTGCGTTTAAGTCAGGAAACAAGATCCTTATTGCTGGAAATGGCGGAAGCGCTTCTGATTCTCAACATTTTGCAGCAGAACTAGTGTGCACGTTCAATAACAAAAAAAGGAAAGCCCTTCCTGCAATTGCACTAACAACCAATACAAGCATTTTAACTGCGTGGGGCAATGATTTTTCTTTTGATAGTGTATTTGAAAGGCAGGTTGAGGCACTGGGACAAAAAGGTGATGTCCTTTTCTCTATAACTACTAGCGGAAA